>JASEHD010000058.1 GCA_030019075.1 Bacteroidota bacterium | reverse complement strand
GAACTATGTATTGCCAACCGGATTGCCAGATGCGCCACCAATTTGCTTAACTTTTGATAAAAACCAAAACCTTTTATTAGGTTCTGGCAGAATCACGGGCGAAACCGTTGGTGGTGGTCTTTGGCGTTCAACTGACCAGGGAAATAATTGGAGTCTAGTAGGCACCAACTTAAACGGACTTGATACTCTTAACGTTTCATCGGTTATTACTAAAAATGACACAATCTTTGTTGGCGCTATGCCTGGTATTTTCAAATCAACTGATAATGGCGTTAATTGGATATTATGTGGTTTGAATAATATAAATATCTGGTCACTAGCAATCAATGACAACGGTCATATTTTTGCCGGAACATATTCAAAGGGAATTTATCTCTCCACAAATAATGGAGATGACTGGGCAGAGATAAATCAGGGTTTGTTAGATTCTTCCATTTCTTCACTTACTGCAAATGCTAAGGGTCATGTCTTTGCTGGAACAAAACAACAAGGAATATTTAAATCAACCGACTTTGGTAACCATTGGATGCAAATCAATAATGGATTAACATGTACAAAAATCTTATCCATTATTTCAAATTCACATGATCAACTTTATACAGGAACAGATGAAGATGTATTCTGTTCAACAGATAATGGAGAAAATTGGATTAAAATAAATTCAACAGAATTACCGTACAAAGTTTATACTCTGGCAATTGATTCTTGTGGATTCCTTTATGCAGGAACGGATGAGGGAGTATTTCGAAGCATTAAATCTACAACTCAGGTCAAAGAAAATGATGAAGTAAATCTACGATCATTTTCGCTGTCTCACAACTACCCCAACCCATTCAATCCAGTTACAAATATAGAATTTCGGATTGCAAAGTTTGGATTTGCCTCATTGAAAGTTTTTAATCTTCTTGGGGAAGAAGTCGCAACGGTTGTTTCCGAGGAGCTTCCTCCGGGTACCTACAAACGACAGTGGGATGGATCGAAGTTCTCAAGTGGTGTATATTTCTATCGCCTCCAAACAAAGGGTTTTTGTGAAACGAAAAAATTTGTTTTGATAAGATAACATTTTAGATGATAATTTTGTGAGTGTAGTCTTGTCTGCTTCTGGTGGAAACCTTTACAAGGTTAACTCCCATTACACATTAAACCTAAAAAAAATCACATCTCCATCCTCTACAACATAATCATGTCCATGAACAGCGAGGTGACCTTTTTCCCTTAAAGCATGTTCAGAACCGTATTTTAATAAATCAGAATATTTAATAACTTCAGCACGAATAAAACCGCGTTCGAAATCTGTGTGAATCTTACCTGCGGCTTGCGGCGCTTTTGTTCCTTTAGTTACCGTCCAGGCACGCAGCTCTTTCTCGTTGTGTGTGAAAAAAGTTATTAAATTAAGAAGCGCATAACCTTCGTGGATAACTTTATCCAATCCGGATTCAGATAAACCTAAATCTTTCAGGAAATCTTCGCGCTCCTGATATGGCATATCCGCAATCTCTGCTTCCATCTCAGCATCAACCAGCACCATCTTGGCACCTTCATTTCGCGCAATCTCCAATACTGCTTTTATATAGTCGTTCTCGCGTGTCAGCCCGTCTTCGCCAACATTGGCAACATACATT
Source organism: Bacteroidota bacterium (assembly GCA_030019075.1). GTDB lineage: Bacteria > Bacteroidota > Ignavibacteria > UBA10030 > SZUA-254 > JASEHD01. The sequence continues at coordinate 18,015 of JASEHD010000058.1, read as the reverse complement.
ACAGGTTTGATGGTAAGGAGATGGAGAGAATTAAAATAGTTTTTCTCTTCTTCATGAAGAGAGAATGTCCGTGCTGGTTTTCCGCTGGCAAGATAGTTTTTCAGCTTAATGTAAAATTCGACTTCCTGTTTAATTTTTTTCTCACCACTTTTTGCCTTCTTCTCTGCCTCGTGGAGTTTTTTTTCTACCGTCTCTAAATCTTTCAACAGCAGCTCTGTTTCTACAATCTCGATATCCCGCTTTGGATCGAGATCACTCTCGATATGGCTCACGTCCTCGTTTTTAAAACATCTTACAACATGAGCGATAGCATCTACCTCGCGGATATGAGAGAGGAACTGATTTCCCAGCCCCTCTCCTTTGCTTGCATTCTTTACAAGGCCAGCAATATCGACGAACCCGATAGTAGTTGGTATTACTTTTGGCGGTTTGAAAATTTTGGCTAACATCTCGAGCCGCTGATCTGGAACAGCTACAACACCAGTTTGCGGCTCGATCGTAGTGAAAGGATAATTGGCGACCTTTGCCCCTGCAGCGGTGATGGCATTAAATAAAGTTGACTTTCCCACGTTGGGAAGTCCGACAATTCCACAATTGAAACCCATATAGAAATGTAAATAATTATTTTATGATTCCAAAGAGGAATTATTTTGCAATCATTGCATCTATATTAGGTTTGAACGCCAATACTTTTGGCTCAGTAGTCGAATCACCATTAAGCTGCCGTCGGATGATACGGAGCTCCTTCATCTGATTATCCAGCCGCTCGATGTTGTTAATAAGCATTTTCATGAAAGTTTCCTTTTTTTCAATAGAAAGTTTTGGATTATCGAGGTGGTACATCGCAAGCCGGATAACACTGAGTGGATTATTGATATCATGCACCAAAGAAGATAGTGTTGAATTAATTCGTTTCAATCTTCGATGAAGCACATCATACTCTGAAGCTTTTTTCTTTAACATCGCTTGTTCGATAGCACTCATAAATGACCATGAGAAAAGAGGCGTATCTATGTCGGCAATGTTCAGCATATCATCAATGCCGATTGTTCGATACTTCCGTGCAACACGTGCTTCGCTTTGTTTTGTTAAGATAAATATGGGGATGACAATATTATGTGAGCGAAATATTTTGGTTAATCTGATTACGATACTTGCTGCGACTTTCTCGCCAAATAAAATAACATCGAAACGATTACCACTTTCGGCAAATGTGGGTCCTGCATTTTTAATACCCGCCATCGAAACGAGAAATTTAACAGATTCAACATTTGATAACTTATTTTTCAATGCTTCCGAATGGGAATTGATTTTATCGACAAAGAAAATCCTAAGCGGTTTCATGCTTTTAAAAAAATAATTTATTTTTAGATAGTTTTATATTGAGGAAGAAACTGTTTGCCGGACAACAACACCATTCAGCAGGGCTCTCAGTTCTTGACGTATTTCGTTGGCACTTTTTCCTTTTTCCCAAATTTCATCCGCAATACTATTTGCAAGTCTTTCTCGCGCATATGTGTCGATGAAACCTGAGTTAACAACGATTTTAAATGAATAATCCTTTTTCCGATTCTTTAAAAGTTCAAGCACCTGAAAGCCGTCAATTTTAGGCATCTTTAAATCTAAGATAACAACATGAGGTTTTTTCTCACCAATCAGTAATAAAGCTTCGTAACCATCATCTGTTATCATAACATTAGCAGTGGGAAATTCGGTACAGATAATTTCTTTTAAGACGAATGCATAGTTAGTTTCATCATCGATAATCAGAAAAGAAGTTTGTCGTTCATCAACAAAATTAAAATGGACATCCAATCCAGCTTTTACCATGAATTCCCTTAAATCACCGGGCCAGATACGGTAATGCCCGCCGTACGTTGTGTATGCTTTAAGTGCATCTTTATAAATCCAGTTCAATACTGTCTTTTTACTCACGTGGCAGATTTTTGCAACCAGCCCGACATTCATTGGATTTTTATGCACCATCGATTGCTTTAATCCATTCATACTTTGTCGATATTCTACCATTCTCTTTTAATACTATTGACCAAACAATTTAATTAAATATAGTATGAATCTAATAAGTAAGGAGTGACATCAGTCACTAACTAAACAAGTAGGAGGGAAATATAAATTGAAAAAAGTGTCGAAAGGGGAAAAATATTACAAATTTTTAATAACTCTGACCACTTTCCAGATAAACATTACGTCACGTTTGCGTACGGTCACAGGTTCAAAATTTGTATTAAGCGGGATTAAATGCACATACTGTTCGTCAATTTTCACTTTCTTTAAGACGTCTTCATCATTCACCCTAATAACGCAAATATCGCCATTTCGAACATCTTGATGCGGACTGATTACCACAATATCACCATCTTCAATTTTAGGCGACATGCTTTTTCCTTTTACGATAAGAGCGAATGCACTTGAATCTTTAATATTGTCGACTGTTATAAATCGCTCGACGTGATCAGGGTGGAACATTGCGGCAGTTTTTCCAGCGGGAACAGAGGATAATAGCGGGATCTCGAATAATTTTATTCTATGCGAAGATATTTCTTGATTGAAGGGAATTATTTTCCCATGGGGTTGTGGAACTGGATACGTCTCTCCGTCTCCTGTCAGCAACCATTCCGGCTTCACGCCTGTGTATTTCGCTAATCGGAGAAGGTAATTGCTATCAGGGACTTGCAGCCCTTTCTCCCAGCGTTGAAGTGTTCTTGTAGCAATACCAATTTTTACTGATAATCTGATTTGATCATACTGCTTATTTTCTCTTGCTGTTCTTATTCTATCTCCAATTGACGTTTTCATGGATCCATCACCTCTAATTGTGCCATTAATGTCGGTATAAATATTTAGTAAGACAATTATGTCTTATCAAAGATAAGATAATAATAAGAAGAAGTCAAGAAGAATAACAGTTATTTTAAAGCTGTAACTAAAAGACTTGAATCGCGCAAAGTTGGGAAAATCCTCAGATAAAAATCACCGGTTTCTGCCTGTTCAGCCATCAAGCCAAAATCTTGATCATACATTTGGTAATCGGAAACGAGTCGAGTGATTTCTTTAACGAGTATGTTTGTCATTTGAATACCTAAAAACCTTTGCCTGCCCGCGAGGTATGAATTATTAATGATCGGTATGAGAAACCTTGGCAGGTTTTTTATCTCATCTGAATCAAATTGATTTTCGGGTAAATCAAATGCTGGCAGATTAGGTGTAAACCAGGCAGGCACTATCCCATCCCATCTATATGATGAAATGTCAGATGTAATTTCAGTCTCAAATATTTGTTGAAGAACTGGCTGCAGTGGAATTCTATGTACCTGTAGCGGCTCTTGTCTTCTTTCCTCTTCATCTTCAGTTGATACAGAATCTTGTGCTTTTTGATCTTTAAATTTTACTACCGAGGTTACGCGTTTTGGAGATTCAAGAATCTTTGAAACTACTGTTGACCCTCCATTACGTCTAATCTGTTGAAATAAATCCTTATTGGTGCTATCCAAAACTTTAATAGCCGTAATGGATTTATTTTTGCTGGATAAATCTAACCAGTTTCCTGTACGAACATCGATTGTATCATTTTTTTTGCTGATGGGATTATAAGAGACAACCTGATAAGTATCTGCATTTTGAGGCGGAAAATAAAGTCTTCTTCCAGAATCTATTCGCACAACCCGAGGTGATACCAGTCCGAAACTGCGGTTCACTTGCTGTGATATTTTTTTACCGGTTAATTCAAGACCTCTATCAAAAGCAGAAACAAGTTTCGAATGTTCCAATTTCCGCTCGCGAATATTCTTAGAAAATTCTATATATAACCAATGGCCGAAACCTGCACTATCATTCGAGAAAATTCCCTGGACATTCCAACCACCCGCTAATCTCGCATATCCGGAATCATACATCGCCAGTCCACAAGAATAACCTGCAGCACGCAATGTATCGCGAAACGCTAAACTTAGCTGAGAAATGCCCCATTGTTCATCTGAGGTTCTCCCATTACTGATAATGATATCTGTGCTATTTATCGGAAATGGATATTTATCTCCATCAAAGCTATGGAGAGAAAGAGAAACATAAGTCAGACTCGAAAGTGATTCGTGCCATTGATGAAAAATACTACGCTTAACTTTTCCAACATCAGCAAGTGATTTTCGAGGTACCGTCCATTTACTCGTACCAGCGATTAGCAGCCACTGCCCTCTGAGATCACGAAATAAATGAGCGCCCATCTGAAGAACATGTGGATCATCAATTGGGTGATTAATATGAATATAAAGCCGTTTTTTACTATTCCGATTGTATATGTAAGTTCCCCATCCATACCGAATCGGATATTTCTCCCTTACGATATCATATAAGTTTCCTGTAACAGCATCCTTCAAATGAATCAGCTCATAATTATACTTTGAAAGTATATATTTGCAGCTATCGAATGATTGAGCGCGGAATAAATAAAGCACCTTCCGCCATTCAGCAAAATCATTTTCATTAGGTATCACATAGATATCGGAGTTTGGAAGAGCTACTTTATTTTCTGTCTCTATTATGAATGCTCGAAAATTATCCGGCTGCGAAGTCTGACTATTTACTTTGGTGAATAAAAAACATAATAAAAAAACCAAAGGTGTAATCAATACAATATTTTTCCTGAGATACAAATGATTTCCTTAAGATTTAGAACTTGTGAAGTTAATAGAGGGAGATTAACGTTTACTATATTAAAATACTAAGAATAGTAGGTGAAAGTCAAGGATTCTTGTCACAACGTGATAAATTTATTAATCGTCCCTTTTCTAAAACAACAATGGTGGTAAATTAAGACAAAAATATTGAAAATATTGTAAAAAATGTCAAAATTATGAGGTTTATCATGGCATAATCATTGTCGTTACTTTCAGATAGAACAACAAATGAAAGGAAAAGCCATGAAACATATCATTTTATTAATAACATTAACCGTTATCCTGATAGGAACTGCAGAATCAAAACCGATATATCAAGGATCGGTAAGTTACGGAATTTTTCATTCATCCCTCTCGCGACATGGTGAATGGATTGATTCGCATTGGGGACATGCGTGGCGACCGGTTCGCGTAGCACACGGATGGCGACCATATCTTAACGGACGATGGGCGTGGACCGACTATGGATGGTATTGGATTTCATATGAACCATTTGGATGGGCAACTTTTCATTATGGTCGATGGCATTATGACGATTATTATGGGTGGATATGGATACCAGATGATGTATGGGGACCTGCATGGGTTGAATGGCGATACGATGATGATTATATTGGCTGGGCACCATTATCTCCATATGCACCATTTCATATCAGCATCGGTATTACTTTTATCAATCACTGGGTAACTCCGATTCATTATTGGAACTTTATCCCTTGCAGAAATTTTACAGCTTCGCGTGTAGTTGATTATGTTCAACCAATAGACAGAGCGAGACGAATCTATGGCAGTACACGAGCTGGGACGTTGATTCGTCATGAAAATAATCGTGTCATTAATCGCGGTATCGATAGAGAAATTATTGAACGAAAAGGAAATACACGGATTAACAGGGTCGAGATTGTTGAACGAGATAGAGGTCAGGGCGAGCGATTCTTAAGAGATGGTGGTCGTGAACGGATCGAAGTTTATCGTCCCCGATTTGAGGATAAGCAGTTGAGGGAACGTGAGACAATGAAAGAAAGAACTCCGGCACAGCGCGATGCTGCCACTCCCGAACGGGAACGAAACATTGATCGAGGAAGGGAAACAATAAAGAGACAATCACCTACAGAACGCCGTGATGGACCATCTCGGTCATGGCAACGTAATTTCCAGAGGGAAGACCGTAGAGGGAACATTGAAAACAGAGATAAAACAAGACAGCAGCGACAGGAACAACAACAGGAAATCCAAAAAAGAAGAGAAGATAATCAAATAGGAAGCGAAACAAGGGTACGCGAAAATCGTGATCGACAGCAGCCCCAAAGCCAAGAACGACGCGATGAATCTCGTGGTGGACAAGAGAGACGAAAGAAACCTTAATACCTACCAGTAACCCTTAAAGGCGACCAATTTATTTACACAGCGAATGGTCGCCTTTTTATTTTACAAACTGAACCAGTAGCTTGCTTTAAGTAGAAAAACATTTGTTGGTTGAATTCTGAAAGCACCCTCAAAATCTGTTTTCAAAGATGTGAAATATTTCTCATGTTCATCTGCTCGTGTATGAGACCAAACGCAATATAGCGTACTGCCCGGTAAGTATTCCCAGCGCAGCACAACATTTGTGTTAAGCGATTGTTCGTTAAAGTCCGGATTTCTATCATAATGGTCAGGTTGAATGAATTCAGACGTTCCCATGAGCTGCCGGTAATTGGCATAATGTCCTTTCGCCAGGAATACTTGACTGTAAAATTGAAGCGTTAACTCCCGCGTGAAAGTAATCGTGCTGCGAATTGTAAAGTTGTGAGCATCCGTATTTCTATCACCAAAAATACTTTTCTCAATTCCTGCTACCATGATTGAATCGAACCACGCTTCCTGTCTTCGTACTCGCTCGAATGAATACTCAAAGCCCCATTCCATCCAGGATAGCGGTTTCACTTGAATTTCAATATCAGATTCAAGTTGTCTTTTCAACTTACTGTCCCAGTTAAATTCTTGACCAAGTTCAATTACAATATCATTTCGTTCATCTGAAGAAAAATAAAAACTTGTTTGGTAATTTTTGGGCTTCCGATAATTACCATTCCCTCTGGTTTCACGGTCATCATATAACCCGAAGTCGATACCGGTATTCGAGCGTATCTCCTTGAAAATAAGAAATGACCATCGATGCCCACATTTCGCGATATGTTTATTCTATCAAAATTCCACCGCTCGTGAAGAGACAGACCAAAATCATAATACCGTACAACATCTGCAGGAACATTCTCTTTATATGTAATCGAACCTGACCCACCAAAGTCATTTGGACGGAAGAAGAATCCGACATCATTGATATTGTATTTTTTAGACGTAAAATCAGTATTGAGCGACCAGAGCCAATGTTCACCCGCCACTTTTCCGAATCCAATTTTCCCAGCAGAACCGGTCATTTTATTGCCACTTTGTTTCGTGCGGTGAGATAATGCAAGAAAACCAGATAGAGAATAAGCGTTCTCGTTGAATTTTAAATTCCAATCGTATCCATTTGTAAAAGTCGGATACCTGGAATCTTTTAGGACTGAAGTCAAGATCATTCCTACATTCGAGTTGTCCATTATATCTTGCTTCAAACGGATAACGTTATAATACCCGAATGGCTCGAGCACTTGCTCAGACATTTGACCGACTGAATCATTTACAGTTGCTTTTTCTTCATTTGTGAACGCTTCTAAAACTCCAATAGAAAATCCTGTACTAGTTTTTCCCGTAAGTTTTACAGCACCAAGGATTGTTGTACTCTGAGGATATTTTTCTAATCTACCATTTTCAGGCACATCGATTTCACCGATAGAAATTGCTCGCCCAATTCTTCTTGAATAAAACATTCCTGGACCAAATCTGCCTCCGAATGTTGTGAATCGAAGGATTTGTGTTCCCTCGATGAAAAAGGGCCGCTTTTCAGGATAAAACGTTTCATAAGTCGAAAGGTTCAGCACCGCCGGATCGGCTTCAACCTGTCCAAAATCTGGATTGACGGTCGCATCCAAAGTAAAGTTACTTGAGATCCCGTACTTGATATCAACACCAATATTTGGTACTGGTGAGAATTTATTTTTCTTTTCCATGATGCTGGTAGCAGGTTCATAACTTTGTTTGGCAGTAACAAATGGTAGTATTTCGAATCGTCGCGGTTCAGGAAGGTTTTTCAAGCCATTTAAGTGACCAAACCGCGAAATAAATCCATGCATACTTTTTGGTGTGAATGCCCAACGGGCTGATTCATTTTTACGACTGATGAATCTGATAAAATTTATTCCCCAAATATTTTCATCAGAATTTTTTGAATCAAAACGATATCTTAAAATGCAGAATGGTATTTTCACCTCAGCCGACCAGCCATTTTCTAATATCCGGGTTTGCAATTCCCATACGGGGTCCCAAGATTCGTCTTCATTATTACCATCATCATATTGCAGTATATCGACTTTCACCCCCGCTGCATTGAAAGTAAACTCATAACATGTTCGATTATCATGATAAGAATCGATCCGAATTGAGCCGCGATCCGATTCAATTTCGTTGTCACGCCGTGTTAAACGTGCAACAATTTTGTCCGGTTCAGAATCGTAGAACATGCAGCCGAAGTAGAGTGCTTCATCATCATATAAGATGCGTATTTCTGTTTGTTCGGAGGCGGGCATGCCTTCGTACGGGTCTCGCTGTATAAAATCTTTCGCAGGATTAGCTAAATTCCAAACTTCTTCATTTATGAATCCATCCATTTTAGGAGGATTAGCCGTTCTGACAGCGTGAACCTCGCGGGAATTATCACCAGAAAACATTGTGAATGTAAAAATTCCGTAAAAGATAATAAAAAGAAATTGCTTCAATCTGTATCTCCGATGTTTTTATTTATGATTTTTAAGAGGTCTGATAAAATATGAATATCTAAAACCTTTTACAAATTGAATGAAAAATTTGTTTTGGTAAATTTGGTTAAATTGGGACCCCGTTGATTTGATATTTGCACATCATTTAGATATATTCTAGCGAATGAAATATAATGGCTATTAAGAAAATAAACTTATTTATGTACATTGTTACACTAGTGTAATGATTTGTTAATTGGGTTACTTTTCCTATGTTTGCCGTAAAAATATCTTATGACAAGTATAGGAAAAATTGTTCTGACCCCGCAAAAGGTTATTCCCCCATACCACCCCTAACCAGTCAACTACTCATCAATTAACGACTCACAAATCACCAATCTTAAGTTTGCATTTCTCTTTTTCTTTTCATATCTTTTTCAAGTGATTTTTATCAGAACCATCCGAATCACACAATCATAGTTTTTTGTTCTTCTATTTCCATCAACTATTTCTAAACGATATTAGATTGGCAATGTACGCATTTATTCAATTCTATAATTCTTCCGTTGGAAAGAAACTCTTAGTAGGATTGACCGGTCTGTTACTCATCAGTTATCTGGTGATCCATCTATTCGGTAATCTTCTTATTTTCAGGAACGACGCCGGTAGAGCTTTTGATGAGTACGCGGAAATATTACCGCAAGTAGTAGTCATCCGCGTGATTGAGGTCGGACTTTTCCTGATTTTTCTATTTCATATTATCACCGCCGCATATACTTGGCTTGTGAACAAGCAAGCAGCCGGTAAACAATACAAGGTCTGGAAGAAAGGACAAACAAGTAAGCTCTCGTCTCGAACCATGCTACTTTCTGGCAGTATTGTTTTTATCTTTCTTGTTATTCATATGCAGCAGTTCTGGTATACTTCACGCTACGAAGCTGGCGAACATTTCTCTATGTACGAAGTTGTAAGAGCAACACTTTCCGAGCCGGTGTATGGTATCTTCTATCTAATTGCAATGTTTCTCCTCGGATTTCACCTCCGACATGGTTTTCAATCGGCGTTTCAAACATTTGGACTCAGAGATAAAAAGTTCACACCGATCATCGAGTTGGTTGGAGCAATTTTCTGGTTGTTGATTCCCCTCGCCTTTGCTTCCATGCCGTTTTACTTCCTCCTGAATTTTTGAATGATTGGATTTGATTATGGTTTTAAATTCTAAAATCCCCGAAGGTCCCATCCAGCAAAAATGGGATAACCATCGCTTCAACATGAAGCTCGTTAATGCGGCGAACAAGCGAAAATATACTATCATCGTAGTCGGTACGGGCTTAGCAGGCGCATCGGCTGCTGCCTCGCTTGCAGAACTGGGTTATAATGTTATTTCGCTTTGTTATCATGAATCGCCGCGCCGCGCTCACAGCATTGCCGCTCAAGGTGGAATTAATGCACCTAAGAATTATAAAAACGACGGCGACAGTATTTGGCGGCTTTTCTACGATACTGTAAAAGGCGGCGACTATCGTGCGCGTGAAGCGAATGTTTACCGACTCGCACAAGTAAGCGGCAACATAATCGACCAATGTGTAGCGCAAGGTGTGCCTTTTGGTCGCGAATACGGCGGATTGTTAGATAACCGCTCCTTTGGTGGCGCGCAAGTCTCAAGAACTTTCTATGCAAGGGGGCAAACAGGACAACAACTTCTACTCGGCGCCTACAGTGCGTTATCACGACAAATTAATACAGGCAGAGTTACTTTCTATGGACGCCGTGAGATGCTTGATCTTATTGTGATTGATGGGCAAGCTCGTGGCATCATTGCCCGCAATCTTGAGACCGGCACACTTGAGCCGTATGTAGCAGATGCAGTAATTTTAGCTACTGGCGGTTATGGAAATGTTTTCTATCTTGCAACACTTGCTAAATATTCGAACGGAACTGCTATATGGAAAGCTCATAAGAAAGGTGCATTCTTCGGCAATCCGTGTTTTACTCAGATTCATCCAACTTGCATACCACTTTCGAGTGATTACCAATCGAAGCTTACGCTGATGAGCGAAAGTCTCCGGAATGATGGGCGTATCTGGGTCCCGAAAAAAGCTGGTGATAAACGAAATCCGAAAGACATCCCTGAAAACGAAAGAGACTATTATCTCGAAAGATTATATCCATCTTTTGGGAATCTGGTCCCACGAGATGTTGCTTCTCGCCGTGCTAAAGAAATGTGCGACAAAGGATTTGGTGTAGGAACAACTGGTCTCGCTGTGTATTTAGATTTTGCCGATACGATAAAGCGGAATGGAAAAGCATGGGTAGAAGAAAAGTATGGTAATTTGTTTGATATGTACCATGAGATTACCGATGAGAACGCTTACGAAACACCGATGCGCATCTACCCTGCTGTTCATTACACAATGGGCGGATTATGGGTTGACTATAATTTGATGACGACAATCCCCGGCTTGTATGTTATTGGTGAAGCAAACTTTTCCGATCATGGGGCAAACCGACTTGGTGCGAGCGCGCTTATGCAAGGGCTGGCTGATGGTTATTTTATTATACCTTATACAATCGGCGATTATCTTGCGTCATCGAAATTTCCGTTGATTAAAACCGATAATCCAGCATTTATTGAATCAGAAAAGAATAGCCAAGACACATTTAAACAACTTCTCGCGATCAAAGGGAAGCAAACAGTCGACGAGATTCATAAACGACTTGGAAAGATAATGTACGATTATTGCGGTATGGCTCGGAATGAAGCAGGGTTGAAGAAAGCGCTTCAGCATATACCACAGATCCGGGAAGAATTTTATAAAGATGTTATCGTCCCCGGTACTGCGGATAATTTCAACCCCGAACTTGAAAAAGCTTATCGTTTCGTTGATTACGTAGAGATCGCAGAACTGATGGTAACTGACGCACTCCACCGTGAAGAATCCTGCGGCGGTCATCTGCGTGAGGAATATCAAACCGAGGATGGTGAAGCAAAACGGGACGATGAAAAATTCTCATACGCAGCGGCTTGGGAATATAAGGGTAACGGTCAGAAGTGGGAGATGCATAAAGAACAATTGACATTCGAATATGTGAAACCATCCACAAGAAGTTATAAATAGAGAAAGAATTTTTCATTTTTTACTTTTAGATTGAATTATGAATTTTATATTAAAAATCTGGCGGCAGAAAGATAGAAACTCGAAAGGGAAATTTGAAGAATACAAAGCTATAGACATTTCCCCTGACATGTCGTTTTTAGAGATGCTTGACGCAATCAATCGCGATCTTGCAAAACAAGATGCTGAAGTTATCGCATTCGATCATGATTGTCGCGAAGGTATATGTGGCAGTTGTGGTTTATTCATAAACGGACGTGCTCACGGACCCCAACATGGTGTTACAACATGTGAGCTTCGGATGCGCCATTTCAAAGATGGTGGAACAATTGTAGTTGAACCGTGGCGGGCAAAGGCATTTCCCGTGATCAAAGACCTTGTTGTCGATCGGAGAGCTTTTGAACGCATTATTCAGGCAGGCGGTTATATATCGGTAGATACTGGCGCCGCTCCCGAAGCAAGCTCAATCCCTATCTCGAAAGCAAATGCGGAGGAAGCGATGGATGCTGCAGCGTGTATCGGGTGTGGGGCATGTGTAGCGGTGTGTAAAAATTCGTCAGCAATGCTTTTCATGAGTGCAAAAATATCACAGCTCGCCCTATTACCACAGGGTCATCCCGAACGTAAAATCCGGGTACATCGTATGGTCGAGCAGATGGATAAGGATGGATTTGGACATTGTTCGAATACATACGCTTGTGAAATGGACTGCCCTAAAAAGATTTCTGTTACACATATTGCAAGGATGAACAGAGAGTTCATTCGAGCAAAAATTTTCTAAATTATTATATAAACCTCGAATTTCAGTGATATGATTTATGGGTGAGTAGATAACTCACCCATTTTATTTTCAGAAAATTCTTAGGAGAACATTATCGAGATTTTTAGAAGCGGTATGTTGAGGGGTTTTTAATACTATCTTACCATTGAGCGTTGCAACGAGTAATTCAAAATCAATAGGTTTCAGAATAAACTCCTCAACGCCAAGACGTTTTCCTATAAGCAAGGTAGCCCGATCAATATTATTCGTCATGAAGATAAAAGGAATATTCTTCGTATAAGATGTTGTTCTGATAAATTCATAAAATTCAAAGCCATCGGATCCTGATTGAAAGTTCATTTCCGAAATTATAACATTTGGTGTTGCAATCTTTAGGCAAGCAAGCGCTTCATCAAGACTGCCAGCCGCAATTACAGCGAAGAAATGGGAACGAAGCACTGCGCTAATTTCGAGCAAGCTCTTGTCATCAGCATCTACGATAAGTATTGTGCCTCGAATTCGATTCTTCCGAAATTCTTTTAATAGTGAAGATTCAATAACCGAATGATCGATACGTGAAATCTCAAATTTTTTCCGAAGTGAATCGATAACATCAGGAGTGAAAGCTGAGAGACCGCCGGTTAGCCAGATTTCATGAAGTGTTTCTTTGTATAATGTATTTTTAATGTCCCGCTCGTATTCAAGATGTTTACCATCCGAAAAATTCAGCTCATTCTGCATTTTAAAAATAATCTGATACTGATCCTCTGAGGGCTTGCCGTTCCGCCAGAATTCTTTGATAGCAGCGCAAAATTTTAGATCACGCTCTGTCTCGGCAATGGTGCATCCGGGTTTATGCTGCATTTCCGTTAACCGCTGCATGAGTGCTTTAGTGTATATGTTTTCAGGATCGAGCGCGAGCGCCTTATTTGCTTGTTCGATCGCTTTCCTTAGATGACCCTCGTCCAATAATTTTTGAGAAGATGTGAGGAACGAATTTATCTGGTTAGTTTTTCGTTTTGAGATAAGGTCCCTATACTTTTTTATCTCTTTATAAATCTCATCCTCCAAACCAACCCGTTGAGAGAGCTGCTTTACAAGAAATTGGATCCTATCCTGATATGAATGCCCAACTGTGTTTTCTGGATTAATCTCGAATACTTTTTGGAGCAATTCATCAGCGGCAATATAACGCCCTTCGCGGATGTGTTTATCCGTTTGACGTAACCAATCATCGATCTGCATTTTTTTTATGCGATCAAGCGAAGCTGTTCGAATATCTTCCATCTAAAAATCTCCTTTCATAATAAGAGAAATATAGAAAGTAAAACCTTAAGATTCAAGTGAAATTTGACTTTCTCGTTTTTAGCGACTATCTTGAACCGTCTAAAATTATTGAAAATATTAAAAAATCATTTATAATTGACACAAACGACTAAAATAATACATCCACGCTTTTCCTATTTCTGGAAACTAATTGCCGGATTTGGTTTTATCATACTTTTCATGATTCTTGCTATTTTAATAATGTTGAAATTGATGCCGGGAGAACAAACCGAATTTACAATTCTTCCCTTGACGTTTCAGCTCGAAAATTTATATCAGAGTGAGCTGGAAGCCACAAAAAAATATTTTGAAACAAAGAATGTCATTGATGGCAAAAAACTTCTTTTAACCTCTGCTAAATTTAAAGAGATGGCAGACTCACTAATGAAACAGGTCTCACGGGACGAAATTAAATCCATTGTACAAAATACCATCAATTTACATGAAGAGTATGTAAAATTTATCCTTAATCAAAAATCACGGCTCGAAGCCGATTATAATCATGATGCGATCGCTCAACTCAAGAAAAAAACCATATTAATCAATTCGATTCAACAGAAAATTAAATCAATAATCGAAGCATCTCTGCCCTCGCTTGCGAACTCTTTAAATCGGTTTATTCAAAAAAAAGGTGATGCAGAGGTTACCGGAGTTTACATTCTTATATTAGCACTTGTAGTCGGCAGCGTATTCGCTTTGCTTCTTGCCCGAACATTCGTAAAACCAATCCAAGCATTAAAAGCAGGAACAAAGAAAGTTGGTATTGGACAATATGAAACTATTCCTGTATCAACGAGCGACGAAATAGGCGACCTTACAAAGGCGTTTAACCTAATGAGTGATAAATTAAAACAGATCGATGAGATGCGCATGCAAATGATGTCCGAAATATCACACGAAATGCGTACACCACTCCAGGTTATTAAAGCTGGCTGTTATTCAATTATCCATACAAAAGATGGTTCTCAGCTCACACAGCGTCAGCGCGATGCAGTTGGGATGATCCATCAGGCGAGCAACCGAATTAATAACTTTGTGAATTCATTTCTCGATATCGCAAAGATGGAAGCCGGACTTATGAAATTTACTTTCGAAGAACTCGACCTTATAGAGCTGTTAAATCCACTCGTTACGGAATCACAATTGATTGCTCAAACGCGCCAGATCAATCTAGAATTTACTCATGATAAGATACCACCATTAATGATAGACAAAGAGCGGATGAGCCAGGCAGTAAGTAACCTTCTCTCAAATGCACTAAAATATACACCCGATTCCGGGCAGATATCTATAAATATTTCAATAGTGACCGATAATATGGCTTTACCTAATGCGAAATACGAAAGCGTAAAGATTGATGTTACCGATTCCGGTGTCGGGATCCCCGAGGCAGATCTTGACAGACTGTTTACAAAATTCTATCAAGCAAAAAATGTCCCGCTGGTAAACGAAAAAGGATCTGGTTTAGGTCTTGCGTTAGTTAAACATGTCGCAGAGGCACACGGCGGGAAGGTGAGTGTTCGTAGTAAAGTCAATCAAGGATCGACTTTTTCAATCATCATGCCATGTAAACGTTAAGAGACAGTGATGGAAGTAAGGAACAAAGTAAAAGAAATTATAAGCACGATCGAAGATTATGCTCAAAAGAAATTCCAATTCCGAACGGAGATAGAGTATCTTATGGAACTCTCCGATAAAAATAAAATGCAGGAACATTTTGATGATTTAACATTTCGGGCGAAATTTATAATCAATGCATACAATTTACTGATGAGGGTGGGAACCGAGAGCAGCGAAACAACTAAACTTTCCATTGAATTCAAAAAGAATCTTGAGCTCGCTTCCGATATTATTCGAGGATTGATCAGAAATGCCCCAGACGAAATCAAGATAATTTTTCAAGAACGCTTTGAAGTAAATACCGGTCAAAATCTTGAAAATATGTTTGGTCTTCTCCAAGAATTGAGTTTAATAAAAAATTATTTCCTCGATAAGCGACCCCCTTTAATTACATAAATAATAAAATGGAAAAACGTCTTCCTAAAATTGCTCTCCTCGTTGTTACTATTACATCAATTATCTGGCTTGGTGGTATTAATATCCGCACGATAATCGGTTTTGATTTACTGCAAACCGGCACACTCGACTTTAAACCGAATATTCACCCCTACGTAGAACGCACTGTGTTCGGATTGATTGCACAAAGTTCAATTTTGATTAATATTGCTTATATCATTCTATGGATTAGCGGAATAATATTTCTAAGAACCACACATTTGAATCTTAAAGAAAATGGCTGGTTGATGATATGTGCTATTCTATTTTACATCTTCACACCAGTTGAAATCTATACCATGATTCTTGATTTCAGGATGTGGTATCTGGATTTTCTCGGTTCCAGTGATTTGGTCGAGTTTCGGAAGCTGTTCATCCATCGGCTGGGTGCGCTTGCGGGTGTGCCTATGATCGCTCTTCTTTGCTATTATACCGCTATTGCGATTGCCACCTTTCAACCGATGCGGAGAATGAAAAGTACAAAATCCTGTTGAAAGAAGTCGGTTACATTATGCGATAAGTTATCTTTATAAACAAATTGAGCTAAACGAGGAAGCTATCGATGAAGGTGAAATGGCGTTAGGAGAAGACCCACGAAATATCGATGCCCTGATTTTGATGGGAGAAGTTTTTGAGCGAAAAAATAATTTACGCATGGCTGAACGAGTTTATCAAAAGGTTACTAATATTGATCCAATGAACCTAATAGTGATCTCAAAATTAGACTCGATAAAACAAATGAGATTAAATAACTAAGGAGAATATTTTATGAAAGCTATTGTCGACTTGACTATCATCCCGTTAGGAATAGGTGTTTCACTTTCTAAATACGTTGCTGCATGTGAAAATATTCTATCCGATGCCGGGTTGACAACTCAATTACATGCGAATGGAACAAATATTGAAGGCGATTGGGATACAGTTTTTGCAGCAATCAAACAATGTCATGAGGTTGTTCATCAGATGGGTGCGCCGCGCATTTTCACAACTATCCACGTTGGCACGCGAACAGACCGCGATCAATCTATGGACGAGAAAGTAAAAAGCGTTCAGGCGAAGCTACGGTAACAGATACCCACAGATATTATCTTCAATCACCTTTGAACTTGAAAGAGTGTTTTTCTTTCCTTAATTTGTATTATCATATTTAATAATCAAATTTTAAAAAAAAAGTGAAACAGATAATGAGCAGTTGGATTGGTTGTGTAAATAACCGGCATTTACGAGTTATTCCAATTGTTTTAATGGGGGTTCTTATTTATGTGTTTATAACAAATGCCAGCGCACAATGTATCAATTATCCTTTGGGTAAAACAGAACAAACATTAAATTGCATCTCTTTTGCGGATTCATTACACGGGCTGATCGGAAGCTCGGCGAGCAAAGTTTTTCGTACAACAGATGGAGGTTTGACCTGGTCTGAACATATTGTAACCGATTCAATATCAACCCGCATCACTGATATCTCTATGGTCGATCCGGCTTATGCTTTTGCTGTTACATCAACTGGGCATTTTTATCAAACCGAAAATGGTGGATATACCTGGCAATATAAGGGGCAACCTATTGCGAGCCAACTCTATAGCATCTCATTCTTAAACCGAGAACTTGGGATTATTTTAAGTCGTCGGACCATTATGACAACAACAGATGGAGGAAATAACTGGTCTTATTGGGACATCGGGACGAATGCTATATTGAATGATGTACAATTTATTGACTCGCTTAATGCGGTAGTCGTTGGTGAGAGCGGCATTATCTTGCGATCCTCAGATGGAGGTAATTCATGGTTCTATCAAACAACCCCAACTCAGGAAGATTTGTGGAGTGTCTCATTCTCCGATAAAAATAATGGCTCAGCAGTCGGAACCGCAACAACAAAAACCACAATATTAAGAACAACCAATGGAGGAATTAATTGGGCACATCAGAAAGTCAATGAAATAATACAACTCTATGGAGTATCTTTTATCAATTCAAATATCGGTGTAGCTGTGGGTGATGGACATTTAATCTCAACGTTGAATGGTGGAAGCTCGTGGAATATTCATCACTTATCGCCGTACAACTATCAGAATGTAATATTCCTCAAATCAGGGTCTATTCTCACGAACGGTAATCAATACGATTGGCGGTACAACAAAACCTGGTACATGATTGTTCACCTTCATAAAATAACGACAAATGTCGCCTCAGAAATGATTAAATTATACAAAAAAACTGAG
>JASEHD010000057.1 GCA_030019075.1 Bacteroidota bacterium | reverse complement strand
CTCAGTTTTTTTGTATAATTTAATCATTTCTGAGGCGACATTTGTCGTTATTTAACCAGGACCATGCATACAGGAATCCAAGGATAGAATACATCAATTCATATCATCCTCTCATCCAGGCATCAGCGAACTGGTTTATCGATAATGGATACCACAGGAACAGGGCGTACAGAATTTGCATCTCGAATGAACAGCTTATTTCTAAAGTTGAACTTGTTCAAGGCCACTACGTGCTGGCGGTCTATGACATTGTGTTAACAAAGGGCCCAACTAGTGAACGACAATCTTTCCACTTCGTTCATGCCGCTCTTATTGACGCAAGCTCAGAGCAACCGCTTCTCTTTCCTAGGGCGGTGAGCGACTTTGTTTTGGGTCGCACCCAACTCTTTGCCTCCGAACCTATAACTGACGTTCAGTTCGATGAGCAGATCGTTAAGCTTATCAGACCCATCATCTCCAAAGAGATCAAGGATCGAGAGAGTGATATTGAGGAGAACGAAAGGATCCGATTAGCCTCCACGTGTGAACGCTCAATTACTCAGCTAAAACTTTTCTATGATAACCAGATTAAAAGGAAACGCATGCTATTGGACGAAGGACAAGGGATCAAGGAAATCTTAGTGCACGACATAGCAAGATTAGAACAAGAGTATCAACAAAAGGTTCAGGATATTCAGTCCTCAACAATTGAGTGCAGGAACGAACTAATCTCCATAAATTATCTCCAAATCATTTGATTAATACAATGCCAGCACCTTCATTTACGATCTGATTAGATTTTGGTACACACCAATCGAAGGTATGCCTTCTACATGCCAGTGCACAGCCACAGAAGCATGAATTTGTTCAGTTCAAAGGAGAAAGCGAGAGGGAAACATTCTTTCTCCCATCGCAAGTAATCGAGACAGTGGAAGATAGATTCGAGTATGCATTTCAATCGAACATAGAAGCGAAAAACATTTATCGTTACTTTAAGATTGCTTCAGCGGAGGATCCACACTTTCGGATTGTTACCGGACGAGACGAATCAGTCGCAAGGTATGACCGAAGAGAATTTGGTATGTTCTCACCGGAACTGTTATCGGTCATCTATCTCACCTTCCTTCTGTTTAATGTCAAGGAGTTAGTGAAAGGACGTTTAGCCAATCCACCGCGGCGCGGTTTACTTGGTCTGATCTTGCCAAGTCAGCCTGTAGAACCGATCTTTACAATCCAACTTGGGATACCAACGGAGTATTCTAAGAATGTGAACCTCATGCGACGCAGAAAGTTTGAAAACATCTTACTTATCTCGGAGATGTTACAGGATACAATCGGTAGCGCTAGCGAGTTCTCAAATTTAAGAACTAAGGAAGTCGTAGATCTCGTGAGAGATCGCCTCTCTAACGTGGAACAAAGAGCATCGAACTTGAGCCGGTTTTCTGATTTGCTCAATGAGTATAGAATTTCAGTTTATCCTGAAGCCGCAGCAGGTCTCACATTTCTCGTGAAAACGAAGCGTCTCGAGCCTGGGCATTACGTTGCACTGGATATTGGTGGCGGCAGTAGCGATCTCTCATACTTTAGCGTTGAGCAGAATAATAAGATCCGTTATCTTGCTTCTGAGGCGTTCATTATCGCAGCTAACGATGTCTATCGAGAGTTTTCTCAGAACGTAAATAAAACATTTAAGGAATTGCATGGCTCTGAGAAGGCAATTGTAGAACTGATAAAGTTAGCTCGGTGGGAAGATAGTAGGTCGTACATTGACGCAATTGAAAGGGTAAGCGAGCTGCTTTACGGACGCCTGTACTTACTTTTCAACGAACGAGTTTACTGGTACTTTGAACGATACCAAGCAACGCAGACGTTTCAAAATCAACCGTGTTTTGTCTATGGGGGTGGTGCGCGTTTACCCATTACTGGCAGATTGCGTGAAATCTGTATTCACGATAATGGCCAGCGTCTCAATCCAGACTTGCATACCAGGGTACGGAGAACCAACATTGATGATTATCTTCCTAGCGTAGACATCTTGCCTGCTGATAACAGTTGGAAGAAAGATTTTTCGCTACTCGTCGTTGCCTTTGGATTATCTTTTCCTCACGCGGATGATGAAGCGTATTGGGATCCGAGCGACTACAAGGGATTCCCACCCAGGCCGCGACCGCCTGAACTCGTGCCACACCCGTTTAACGAGGATATGTACATCTATGATGTTCTCGAAGCAAGATGGAGAGTGTGATTGTATCAAAGGATAGAAATGGAAAAATATTTTATTCTAATATCGAAGTATTGAACAAGCCCAGAATCTAAATGTTTCAAATGTTTGGAGAATTAGATTTAGAATTTGTTTAGGATTTAGAAATTAGAATTTCGTATTTTACTCTTAGAATAATAAAAATGTACATAAACTTTAGAGACCAACAACTTTTTTCCATCTTCCAAAAACTCCAGCACGGCGAACATCTCTCGCTTGAAGACGGACTCGTTCTCTTCAAAACGAACGATCTCATCTCACTCGGTAAAATGGCAAACTTCGTCCAGCAGCAGAAGAGCGGAGATGCGGTGTACTTTGTACTCAATCAGAAGATCGAGCACACAAACGTTTGTGTCCTCTCGTGCAAGTTCTGCGACTTCGCCAAGAAAAAAGGTGAGCCGGATGCTTACGAGATGACAACTGAAAATATTCTCGCACACATCACTCCAGAGATCCGCGAAGTACACATCACCGGCGGCATGCCGCCCGATTGGGAATGGGAACGATACCTCGACATTGTCAGAGGCATTCACGAGAAATTCCCCGAAGCCGGTACTTACATAACAGGAAATTTAAAACCGTGGTATGAAAAACATTCGGATCTTAAAAGCGGAAATAAGTTAATAATCGAAATGCTCGAACAAAGGAGAAAATATAAATTAACGATTGGAAAATGAGTATTAATTTCCGTGACAAATCTCTAATTCCCATCTGGCAAAAACTCCAGCGTGGCGAACGGCTTTTACTTGAAGACGGACTCGTTCTCTTCAAAACGAATGATCTCATCGCACTTGGCAGGTTTGCAAGCTGCAACGAGTCACAAAGGATGCTTAAAACGACAAACGGTCACTCGGTTGCCCGAATGACCGTTAAACCAATGTTACTCGCATTGGTGCTGTTAGCTATAACCAATATAATATATCTGCCATATTTTGTCAAGTATTAAATGGATGAATTAAGTAAAAAAGTTATTGTCTATATCGACGGCTTTAACTTATATTTTGGCTTGATTTCAAGGGGATGGAGAAAATACCTGTGGCTCGACCTTAAGAAATTTGCTTCTTCTCTCTTGAAACCAAATGAGATTTTGGTACACACGAAGTATTTTACATCTAGAATATCTAAACCAATTTCTAAACAACGACGGCAAAATATTTTCATCGACGCTTTAAATACTTTAACCGAGTTCTCACTTTTTTATGGAAGATATCAAGCGGAGGTACGCACATGTGAAAACTGCGGTTTTACTACCTTAATATCAAATGAAAAGAAAACGGACGTGAATATTGCCACCGAAATAATGGTCGATGCTTTTCAAAATAATTTTGATACTGCTATTATAGTTACCGCTGATGCAGATTTAACAGCACCCATTACTGCCATACGAAAATTATTTCCGGATAAATCAGTGATTGTAGCATTCCCTCCCAAACGTCATTCATATGAGCTTAGGAATATTGCTTCGGGGGTATACTACATCGGTGAAGAAAAATTTGCATCAAATCTTCTTCCTGAAAAAGTAACTACTAAGTCGGGATATGTAATAGAAAGACCTGAGAAATGGAAGTAAGAATGCAATGACCCATAATTATAGAGACGAAAATCTCCTTCCGATTTTCCAAAAACTCCAGCACGGCGAACGCCTCTCGCTTGAAGACGGACTCGTTCTTTTCAAAACGAACGATCTTATAGCGCTTGGCAAGATGGCAAACTACGTTCAGCAGCAAAAGAGCGGCGATGCGGTGTACTTTGTTCTCAACCAGAAAATAGAGCATACAAATGTTTGTGTTCTCTCGTGCAAGTTCTGTGACTTCGCCAAGAAAAAGGGTGAGCCGGATGCCTACGAGATGACAACCGAAAATATTCTTGCACACATCACTCCGGAGATTCGCGAAGTACACATCACCGGCGGCATGCCGCCCGATTGGGAATGGGAACGTTACCTCGACATTGTCAGAGGCATTCACGAGAAATTCCCCGAAGCCGATGTTAAAGCGTATACAGCAGTCGAGATAGATTTCTTCCACAAAAAATTCAAGATGCCCATTGAAGAAGTTTTAAAACAGCTTCAATCGGTTGGATTAAAGACGATGCCCGGCGGCGGTGCTGAGATTTTTACAGAACGAGTTCGTAAGCTTTTATTCCCTCAGAAGATAGGGGCAAGAGGATATCTCGAAGTCCATAAAACGGCGCACCGTCTTGGCATTCCAACAAATTGTACGATGCTTTACGGACATATCGAAACATTTGAAGAGCGGCTCATTCACCTGATTAAACTCCGTGAGGCACAGGATGAAACAGGCGGATTCCTTTCGTTTATTCCGCTTGCTTTCCAGCCGGGTGACACGGGAATCTCCGTCGGAGACGGATCCGCCTCTGGCGGAAAATCTCATTCACAATTCACGTCAGCCATCGACGATTTGAAAACGATCGCCGTCTCACGACTTATGATCGACAACATCCCCCACATCAAGGCGTACTGGGTAATGCTCACGGAAGAAGTCGCATCGGTCGCACTCAACTTCGGTGCTGATGATATCGATGGTACAGTCGGACGGGAACACATTGCCCACGATGCCGGCGCCGTCAGTCCGATGAAGCTTGCAAAAAATCAAATCATCAAGATCATTAAAGATGCCGGGAAGATTCCCGTTGAGCGGGATGCGTTTTACAATCCGCTGAATGCTTTCGGTGAAAATATAATAGGTAAGATTCCGTTCCTTAATTCGGTTTCATTCTATCACAATCTGGAAAAAAAAGGTTTTAAGATTCTTCCCGTCTCACCGCGGCGCATGGGCATGTTGAGCAAACAGGGACAACTCGATGCTGGGCTCTTCTCGTTAATGGATTACTTTGAGCAGGAAGAACAGCTCGAGCTATTAGACTTGTGCATTGCAACACGAGATCAGGTTAAAAGTGTTATGTTGTTCTCGAAAGAGGGCTGGGCTGGATTGAACGGCAAGAAAATCGGAATCACGGATGAGACGGCAACGTCGGTACAACTGTTGAGCGTCTTGTTAGAAAATAAATATAGGGTGCAGGCTGTACCTGAAAGATTACATCCCGGTGTGAATGATTATTCGATGTTTGACGCTGTGCTATTGATCGGCGATGAAGCGCTGAAACATAATAAGAGAGGATTGAATGGATTTGAACTTGCCTTCGATCTTGCGAAAGAGTGGTACGATTGGCAAAAGCTGCCGTTTGTATTCGCTGTTTGGGCGTGTAGAAAAGCATTGAGCGGAGAGCGTAGAGAAGAATTGAAAGAAATGATTTCAGACTCGCTTGAGAAATCTGAGATTGACCTCGGCGGCATTGGCTATCCGTATGGCAAATCATTTGGGCTTACAAAAGAAGAAACAAAAGAATACCTCGAAGGATTTAATTACCGGCTTGGTGAGCGAGAGCTGGAGGCGATGAACGTGTTTAAGTCGTTGATCGTTAAAATAAATGTGATAGTATGAATCAATTATCGATATATGAAAAGGTAAATGCCGGTAACCGTATAACACGGGAAGAAGGATTAATGCTTCTCCAAAAAATAGAGCTTCTTGATTTAGGTGAGATAGCAAACGTAATACGCTTCAGAAAAAATCCCAAGCGAGAAGTTACATTCGTCATAGATACAAACCCTAATTACACGAATGTCTGCAACATCGATTGTATTTTCTGTGCATTTTACCGCCATCCCGGCGAGGAGGGTGAGTATACTTACACTGTTAACGAAATGATACAAAATTTCAAGAATACAGCTTCGAATGGTGTAACCACTGTTTTGCTTCAAGGTGGTGTTAATCCTGCTTTGCCCTTCGATTACTATTTAGAATTAGTTGAGAGAACAAGAAAAGAAGTGCCGGAAGTTCACCCGCATTTCTTTTCAACTTCGGAGATTGAAGGAATGGCAAAAGTTTCAGGACTAACGATTAAAGAAGTATTGCAGAAACTTTGGAATGCTGGTTTAAGAACAATTCCGGGTGGAGGAGCAGAGATACTTTCTGACAGAGTGAAGAAAAAAATCAGTCATCTCAAAGGTACGTCAGCTGACTGGCTAAACGTGATGCGAGAAGCCCACAAGATCGGTTACAAAACCACAGCAACAATGATGTACGGTCATCTTGAAACAGATGAAGACATTATCGAGCATCTCGAAGTTGTTCGCCAGCTTCAGGATGAGTATCACGGCTTCACTGCTTTTATACCGTGGAGTTTCAAACCGGGAAACACGCCGCTTCATAAAATCATTCCGACATACGCATCATCGACGCGGTATCTTCAGATAATTGCACTCTCAAGAATTTATTTAGACAACTTCGATCATATTCAGGCGTCGTGGTTTTCTGAGGGAAAGAAAATAGGGCAAGTTGCTATTCACTTCGGCGCAGATGACTTCGGCGGTACACTTTACGAAGAAAACGTTCACGCTGAAGCAGACTTCGTCAATAAAACTACAATCGATGAAGTGATTCATTTGATTCAAGATTCAGGATTCACGCCAGTACAGAGGACGACGTTGTATAAGACTTTGAAAGTGTACGAGAAAATTCAAGCCGCATAAAATAATGCCGACAATTTGAATTAAAAAAAATTACCCTTTTTGTATTACCCACAACGCACCTTCGATTTCATTTTCCAGCACTTCGCATTCTTCTTCCTGAAGTCGAATATATGATCGAATTTCGTTTTCCAGCTCAGGTAGTTTTTGGATTAATTCGTAGCCACGCTTTCGTATAAAATTCATATACTCTTCATTTATCTTCTTACTAACGGCGGATGTGCTAACTTCTTTTATTAAGTGGTCATTAAAAGCAAGCAGTTCTTGCAGCGTGGTTTCATAATTTTTGTAATGCTCGTAACCTTTTCTTTTATGGCTATCACTCTTTCTAAGAAATCCATCATCTATTATCATATAACCACCTGAGCGAATTTGAGTTCGCAGTTTACCAACTGAATGTCCGAATGACCCGAAGATTCCCCCTAACGCAGCAAGAATGACTAAATCGAATTCGTGTTCCTGCAATACAAATTCATTTATGTCCTGATTTATGAACTCACATAATTGGGATACCTTGTATTCCACAGATTTTTTCTTAGCTTCATTAAGAAAAGGAATCATGCCATCTATTCCAACAACATGAAAACCATATTTTGCCGCAAGTTGAATGGAAACACCGCCCTTGCCGCAGCCGAGATCAAGCACTTTAGAATCGTTCGGCAATCCAAGAGTGCCGACAACTTCGAGTATCTGATCTACCGAGCTGCCTAAAACCCATAAATCTTGTAAAAGAAGAGGGAGATGGGGAAGTAAAACATCGTTAACCTCAAGAGAGTCGGATATAGAGCGTTCAATATCTGTCGACATAAAATATTTACACTTTCTGATGGTATGATTTTAACAAAAACTTTTATATCTTTATCCATACAATAAACAAAAGGAAAATAAAATGTACAAACTCGTACTCTTACGTCATAGCGAAAGCATCTGGAATAAAGAAAACAGATTTACCGGCTGGACGGATGTAGGTTTATCTGAGAAAGGAATCGAAGAAGCTACAAACGCCGGCAGGACTCTGAAAGAAAACGGTTTTATTTTCGATGTTGCATTTACCTCCGTATTGAAACGAGCAATCCGAACGTTGTGGATTGCTTTAGATGAGATGGACTTGATGTGGATTCCGGTTCACAACTCTTGGCGGTTGAACGAGCGTCATTATGGTGCTCTCCAGGGGTTGAACAAAGCAGAGACGGCAGCAAAGTTCGGCGAAAAGCAAGTCCACACATGGCGAAGAAGCTACGATATCCAGCCGCCGGCACTCGAACCGAACGACCCCCGCTCGCCTGCTAACGATCCCCGATACAAAGAGTTATTAAAAAATGAGATACCGACAACTGAGTGTTTGAAAGATACTGTTGATCGTTTTCTACCATACTGGCATGAGGTAATTGCACCAACAATTCGCTCCGGCAAAAGAGTTTTAATTTCGGCACATGGAAATAGTCTGCGTGCATTGGTAAAATATTTAGACAATATACCTGATAACGAAATTGTTGAATTGAATATCCCTACAGGCATCCCGCTTGTGTACGAACTTGATGAACAATTGAAACCGATTAAACATTACTACTTAGGAAGTGAAGAAGCAGTGAAGGAGGCGATGCAATCGGTTGCAAACCAAGGGAAAGCGAAGTTGTTCTAATCATTTCACAAATATAAATGATGCGAGCCGCGGCGGCTTGTTCTTATCCTCTTCGTGCCACCATTCTTTGAAGTTCTCAAGAGTAAATCCGTTTGCTTCTGCTGCGTTGATAAAATCTGATATATGATGAACGAATGCTTGAATCTCTGTCGTGTTTTCACCCCGGTGGAAGTTTGCTTTCGTTCCCTCGTATTGTCGGAATGGATGAAGCTCGCAAACGTAAAAGCGACCTCCACTAACTAAAGTACGATATGCCTCTGAAAAAATAAACGAGAGATTTTTTACGTGTTCGAGTACAAGACAGCAAACTATCAGATCGGCAGATTGTTCTTCGCAATGCCATTGTTTTGTAATATCAGCGACTTCAAATATTACATTAGTTGATTTCACTTTTTCTTTGGCTTTACCTATCATGCTTTCTGCAAAATCGATGGCAAGAACCTTTTCACCAATTTGTGAAAGAAGGGAAGTGTTTTTACCTGTCCCGCAGCCGATCTCAATGATCGATTTATAATGCAGATTTTTTAGTAAATCTCTGGTGACTCGTTCATCTAAATCGCGTGTAAGGTTTCTATCCAGATCGTAGGTCGATGACCAATTTGTGTATGCTTCCTTAACATTCATGTTGTCAGCGGTGCTAATAAAGGATGATTTCCGGAATCTTTGGGATTAAGTTTTTCTCAAGTCCTTTTTGAAACAACAGCTCCAAAGCTTTCTTTCCTTTTTCTCCCATATCAATCGTAAGCTCACTTACATACATCTTAACAAATTTTTCCCCAAGCTGATAATCAATCCCGCGTCCCCATTTCATCGCATATGGGATTGCTTCATCCTGATGTTCGTAGCCGTATTTGATGCTTTCTTTTAAACCGTGAGAAAGTTTTCGGGCGAGTGCTTCACCTAAATCTTTTCTAACAACATCAAGTCCGAGTGGAAGTGGGAGTCTCCCGAATGCTTTCGGGATTTCTTTATTCCACAACTCACCAAAATCTAAAATCTTATTATAACCGAG
Organism: Bacteroidota bacterium; assembly: GCA_030019075.1. Classification (GTDB taxonomy): domain Bacteria; phylum Bacteroidota; class Ignavibacteria; order UBA10030; family SZUA-254; genus JASEHD01. Next base: position 10,429 of record JASEHD010000057.1, on the reverse strand, counting down.
AGATTGATAAGTTATTTGTCCTTCGTGAATAATCAAACCTGCATCGATCTCTTCATTGTCAATCGCTTTCATGATCTGATCGAACGGCATGTCTATATTTTTAATTCCATCTGTGAATATTTTAAAGAGCAGCGTTGCGGTTGTAAGCGGTCCGGGTGTGCCGACAATTTTTCCTTTTAGATCATCGAGTGATTCATATTTTCTAGAAATGATAACCGGTCCGTATCCTTCACCCATGCTCGCACCCGTTCGCATTATCCAGTACTTATCAGCAACATAAGGAAATGCATGAGCCGAGATCGCGGTTACTTCCAACAAGGGCGTATCATGATACACCCCTACTTGCATTGCTCTTTCATTCAACGATTGGATATCCTCCAGCAGATGCTCGATGCGGATTCCTTCCAACTTCACCTTGCCGGATGCAAGTCCGTAAAACATAAACGCATCGTCAGGATCGGGGCTGTGACCCACACGTATTATTTTTTCTTCCATAATGTATGTTAATAAAATATTTTCTTATAAAGTTATTCTATATCTTTAGTATTCCTGCTCCATGAATTTTACTTTCCTTTAAAAGCTGTAAGGTGTAATTTGCGTCGGCGAGTGGAAAAACTTCAATTTCAGTCCGCACCGGAATTTCAGCGGCTATTTTTAAAAAATCGATCGAATCCTGCCGTGTACTGTTTGCAACGCTGCAAAGTTTTCTCTCGTGATAAAGAAGAGAATAATCGAACGAAGGAATTTGAGTTACATATATCCCGGCGAGCGCAAGTGTTCCTCCCCGCCGTAGAACACCTAATGCTTTCGGAACAAGCTCGCCTGATGGTGCAAAACTTATTGCACTGTGGAGTAAATGAGGTGGAATTTGATCGGCTGTCCCAGTCCAGACCGCGCCCAATTGCTCTGCAAGTTTTCGATGATGTTCATTTCGGGAAAATACATAAACATCGCATCCCCAGTGCCGTGCGACCTGAATCGTGATATGTGCTGATGCACCGAAACCAAATAACCCAAGCCGCTCACCCGGCTTGATGTTGCTGAGTCGGAGAGAGCGAAAACCTATAATGCCTGCACAGAGCAGTGGCGCAGCAGCTTCATCCGAAAAAATTTGTGGTATTGGATATGCGAAACTCTCGTGAACAGCCACGTACTCAGCAAAACCGCCGTCAACATCGTAGCCGGTGAACTTTGCATTTGTGCAGAGGTTCTCTTTTCCACATTCGCAGAATTCACACTCCCCACATATCCTGTTTAGCCAAGCAACACCTACACGATCTCCCACCTTGTGGTTTGTAACTTTACTTCCAACCTTTTCTACAATTCCGATTATCTGATGCCCCGGAGTTAGCGGAGATTTCTTCTGTGGAAGCTCGCCTTCAATGACATGCAAATCGGTATGACAAATCCCACAAACTTTTATTTTAACAAGAATTTCAGAATTTGAAGGTGATGGTACATCAACCTCGTAAATCTTCAAAGGATTATATTCAATTGGTCCGGGATTGGAAAATTGTACCGCCTTCACTTTACCATCTCTCAACATGAATTCGCGATTGATCTAATTTGTTTATCGGTTCAATTTTTTCAGCGGGATAACCCATCGGGATGACGCACAACGGTATAATATTTTCTGGAAGCTTTAATACGTTCCGAACATGTTCAATCCGTGTTTCGCGAGGATAAACTGCTACCCAAACAGCGCCAAGATTTAACTCGGTTACTTCAATTAAAATATTCTCGGCAGCCGCAGAACAATCAAGTACCCAATAATCTTTATGTGTGTGCAACGTGTAATCACCGCAAACAACAATAGCAACACTTGCATTCTTCACCATGTATGCATATTGATGTGTTAGCGATAATTTCTCCAGCATAGCTTTATCTCTTACCACAACAAAATGCCATGGTCGAACATTACTTGCAGAAGGTGCACACATTGCCGCTTCAAGAAGATTTTTAACATCATCCTCAGAAACTTCTTGTTTTGTATATTGCCGAATACTCCGACGTTTAAAAATTGAATTCATAATTTATTCCATTTAATGTTGGAATAAATATAACAAGATTTTTGTTAAAATGGAGAAATCAGATTTTGGTGAAAGATGTAAGCCAGGCTTTTGCTTCTCCCGGTGAATGATTCGTCTGGAACATCGCTTCATGGATATAATTTATTTTAAATCCCTTTTTAAATGATTCCCGAATTTCTTCCTGCGATACTCGTCTTGGTCCCCAACCGGGCAACTCATGCTCGCTGAAACACATCATCAAGTATGTTCCGCCAACTCTTAAAACTGAGTCGATACTTTTAACAAATTTCTTACGTGCTTCGTCAGAGAAGACGTGGAAAAGCCCGGAATCTATTATTGTATCGAACTTAAGACCAAGACTTTGAAGGTCAAGCGCATCCTGATTCAGAAACAATCCATGAAGATCGCGGCTCCACGCTTTCTTTCTCGCTCTTGAAATAGCGGCAGATGCAACATCAACACCTATCACATCATATCCTTGTTTGACAAGGTAAAGCGCATTCTCGCCAGTTCCACAGCCGACATCGAGTACCAGACCGTGAATCTCACCTGCCGCTTCTAACATTATGATTTCATACTGGGGGCGACCAACCTCCCAACCCGGCACACCATCGTATGCCGATTCAAATGAATTTATTATTTCTTCTTTGGTCGCTTTCATTAATTTTGTTTTTGGTCGTTAGTTCATTGTTATAGTTTATGGAAAACGAATAACCAATAACTAAATATAATTATTTCTTCTCTTTCGTCAGCTCAATGTTAATAACAACTTCAACATCTTCTCCTATCAGAAGACCGCCGGTTTCTAAAGCTTTGTTGTAAACAATCCCGAATTCTTTTCTGTTGATTGTTGTGGTTGCTTTAAATCCTGCTTTCGTGTTGCCCCAAGGATCGTTTACTGTGCCGTTAAATTTCGCGTCAAGCACAACTGTCTTTATTGTATCGTGCATTGTTAGATCACCTGAAATTTTATACGTGTTCTTTCCCGTCTTTTCAAATGATTTGCTTATGAATGTTATTACCGGATATTTTTCTGCGTCAAAGAAATCTGCTGAGCGAAGATGCTTGTCCCGACCTTCATTGTCTGTGTTAATACTTGTTACCTTAATGGTTGCATTTAACTTACCATCTGTAAAGTCATCCTTTTTGTGGGTAAGTGTTACATCGAAATCAGTAAATCGCCCCGACACTTCTGCAATCACCATGTGGCTGATGTTAAACTTGACCATTGAGTGGGCGTTGTCCACCATCCATATGGTTTGTGCTTTTACTCCGATCACCATTATAAGTGACGCGAAGAATACTGCAAATAGTTTATTCATGTTTTGAGCTAAATTCATTAAGTGAAAGACCAAGTTTTTTTAATAACTGCGACAGCGTTTCTTGTTCCTTTTCTGTAAGAACCCCCGTGATATTCGTAATAAAATCAGCATGTTTAATAAATATTTCATCAAATATTTTCTTGCCCTTTGGTGTCAGTTGAACAAGGATTGCACGTCTATCTTCACGACTGGGCATTCGTTCAACAAGATGTTCATCCTCAAGATTATCCACAACACAAGTCATGTTTCCGCTGCTCACAAGCATCTTCTTGGATAAGATGCTAAGTTTCAGAGGACCAAGGTGTCCTAAACATTCAAGCACAGCAAATTTTGGCTCGGTAAGACCAAAGGATCGTATGTTCTCCGTACTCAATTTGCCAAAAGTAGCTGAAGCCCGCGCTAATTTTACCCATAAGCCTAAAGCTAAATTCACTTTTTTACCGTATTTTTCGGTGGTTTTCGTCAAAATAATAGTTTAAATTTAAATATCTTAAATTTAAGATATTCATTTCGTTGTTAATTGTCAAGTTTATATATTTTATCCGCTCTTTTACTTCTGAAGAATCCTTCTTATATTATCCAAAACTATCAAACCTATTTAAAGGAGAATTATTTATGAAAAAATTATTACTCGGTTCAATCATTGGTGGAATTATCCTCTTCGTTTGGAGTTGGCTGGCGTGGACGCTTGTTCCGATTCACAACGGGACAATTCAAAACATCGACAACGAAGAACCCGTTGTTACAGCGATGAATATTAACATGGATAAAAAAGGTGTTTACGTCTTTCCCGCAATGCCTGAATCACATGACCAAGTTGCAGTAGATGAATTTAATCAGAAATATCAACAAGGTCCGGTCGGAATGATCATCTACGATCCGCAAGGAGGCGAACCGATGCCGCCAAGTCAAATGATAATTGGTTTCATCATCAATATTATTGCTGCGTTCTTTGCCGGTTGGTTTCTTTCGCGAAGCACTGCCGCTGCATCAACTTATCTGAGTCGTGTAGTATTTTGCGGAATGCTCGGCATCTTCTTAGCACTGCTTTCACATATAGTTAACTGGAACTGGATGAACTACCCACTCGATTATACTACTGCGTGGACTCTCGATACAGTCATTGGCTGGATTCTTGCCGGACTTGGAATTGCGGCAATAGTTAAGATTCCAAAAACAGCAAATTAATTATCAATGGAGGTTCTTATGAAAAGATTTAAGTACATCATAATTATATTAGCAGTAATATTTATTAGCTCGTCATATTTCTCACTGTTGGCACAAGACGAAAGCAAAACATGTATCACTTGTCATTCGCTTCAAGGTATGGGTGCAGGCATCGTGCAGATGTGGAAAGAAAGCAAACACTCTCAGAATGGTGTTGGCTGTTATGAATGCCATAAAGCAGAAGCTGCCGATATTGACGGATTTGAGCATCATGGAAAACGAATTGCCACAATTGTTTCACCAAAAGATTGCGGACAGTGCCATGAGCAGGAGGTTGCAGAATCCGACGGCAGTCATCATGCAAAGGGTGCGCAGTTCATCGGCTCGCTCGATAATATACTCGGCGAGATTGTTGAAGGAGCGGCGGCGGCGAATTCCGGATGTCGTCAATGTCATGGAAGTGTGGTACAAGTTGATAAAAACGGAAAGTTGGATGCGAGAACTTGGCCCAACACCGGCATCGGTCGTGTAAATCCTGATGGTAGCAAGGGTTCGTGTACTGCATGTCATTCGCGGCATAGTTTCTCGGTTGCGCAAGCGAGACAACCCGAAGCTTGCGGAAAATGCCACATGGGTCCAGACCATCCTCAGATGGAAATATACAACGAATCGAAACATGGAATTAAATTCCAATCTGTTCGCAGCACTGGTGTTATGAATCTTGAAAAAGATGAATGGGTTCTTGGAAAAGATTACACAGCGGCGCCAACCTGCGTAACATGCCACATGAGTGCAACACCTACACAAAAAGTCAATCATGATGTTGGCAGAAGAATTAGCTGGACGCTTCGCCCGCCTGTTTCTTTCAAATTAGAAAATGAAGAAGAACGCCGCGGTAGGATGAAAGATGCTTGCAACCAGTGCCATGCAAAAGAACATACTGCAAATTTCTTCACTCAATACGACGAGGCAGTCGCACTTTACAACGAGAAGTTCGGCAAACCAGCCAAAGCAATCATGGATAAGTTTTATACCGACGGCAAGCTCACCAAAACTCCTTTTGACGAAGAACTTGAGTGGGTTTATTACGAACTCTGGCATCACGAAGGAAGACGTGCGCGAATGGGCGCCTCGATGATGGGACCCGATTTCACTCAGTGGCACGGTTTCTATGAAGTGGCAAAACATTTTTACAATAAATTCATACCAGATGCTGAAGAAATTCAAAATGGCTCGACGAAAGAAGTTATGGATTCAGAATTCCACAAGTGGAAGAAGGGCTTAACCGACGAGCAGAAGAAGGAAATCCTTGATTTCTATAAGAAGCGGTACGGAGAATAATCATTGTAGGTCGATGAGACTCATCGACCTACAATATTTACACTGCTCTGAGGGAGTTCTACTCCTGAAGGTGAGTTAGCATGCTAAGTAGGTCGTGGGTGGACTTGTCCGCAATCTTTTTGGCAGAACTCACTCCCAGCACGCGAAATTTAAATTTATTCTATGACAGTAAAACAAATTATTTCCCGACTCGAATCTCTGGGTAATCCTAAAAATGTCGCCGGCATGGCACGTTACGGTATTGTTGCAAAAAAAGTTTTCGGTGTATCCGCTCCTATTCTTCGTGCAGTCGCTAAAGAAATAGGACACAATCATGAGTTGGCGTTAAAATTATGGGCGACAGAAATATATGATGCCCGGATTCTGGCGGCATTCATTGATGATCCGAAGCTCACAACAGAAGTTCAGATGGAACGATGGGTAAAAGATTTCGATAACTGGGCGATATGCGATGGATGCTGTATCCACCTGTTTCGGAAAATTCCTTTTGCATGGAAGAAAGCAAAGTCGTGGAGTAAACGAAAAGAGGAGTTTGTAAAACGTGCGGGCTTTACTCTCTTTGCGACCTTAGCGGTTCACGATGAGCAAGCCGATGATAAGAAATTCGTTCAACTACTTCCGATCATCAAACGTGCATCCACAGACGAACGCAACGGTGTAAAGAAAGCAGTCAACTGGGCACTGCGGCAAATTGGAAAAAGAAACCTTGTTCTGAACAAGGCTGCAATCCAAACAGCGAAGGAGATTAAGAAAATCAATTCGCCGGCAGCAAGATGGATTGCGAACGATGCGTTGAGAGAATTGCAAAGTGAAGCAGTACAAAAAAGATTGAAAAATAAATTAGATTGACTTTTATTATGCCTGAACACGTATGCCCCTGGTGGATTGGATACTTGCTTGCAAGCCCGCTGCGAAGATTTTTCCATAAGCCCGAGGAAATTGTAAAACCTTATTTGAAGGAAGGGGTGACCGTTCTTGAAGTTGGACCCGGCATGGGATTCTTCACGCTTCCAATGGCAAGATTAGTTGGTTCGCAAGGTAAAGTTGTTTGTGTTGATGTACAGGAGAAAATGATAAAAAGCTTAGTGCGGCGTGGTGCTCGCGCAGAACTCGCCGAAAGAATTAATGCACGACTTACCTCGGGCAATTCACTACAAGTCGAAGAATTTGCTAATCGCGTTGACTTTGCACTTTTGTTCGCCGTAGTTCATGAAGTTCCCGACCAAGAAAAACTATTTCGCGAAGTGCACGCGACATTGAAGGATGACTCACTTGTTCTCCTCTCTGAGCCGAAAGGACACGTAACATCAGATGAGTTTAGTCAAACGCTGGCAGCGGCAAGGCGTGCCGGATTAGAAGTAATAGCATCTCCTGAAATTAAAAGAAATCACGGTGCTGTGCTGGGGAAGTTACGTTCAAAGTAATCTAAGCAATAAAAATAAAACCGCAGACCTGCCCGCAACAGGCGGGGACACAAAGAGACGCAGGGGGATTGGCGGTCTTTACGTGCTTAGTGGTTAAAAACTAAGAACACGATTCATAATTTGACGATAAATCACAGGAAAGAGGTGCGTGAATGAAGTTTAGATAGAGATAATATATAATAATGAGTTAAAATATATCTATAATCTTAGGGTGCTAATTATTTCCATTATACATTTATCAAAATTATTCTTAACCTGATGTTCCCACAGACGAATAATCTTCCAGCCTTCATTTTTCAATTTTTTATTAACTTCCTTAGCTCTTTCTTTGTTACGAATAAGTTTGGGAAACCAGTAACTTCTTCTTGTTTTAGGTATGTTGTGATGATATGGACACATGTGCCAAAAACAAGAATCAAGAAAAACAACAACTTTATAACTTGGAAATACTATATCTGGTTTGCCAGGTAATTCTAAAACATTCTTCCTAAACCTAAAACCAAGCCCGTGAATACACGATCGGATTTTTGTTTCCATCAAAGTATCTTTACTTCGTATATTCCTCATATTCTTTGATCGCTGAGATCGTGTTAAATTGTCCATATGATAAGTTATCAAATTTTTTGTTAAATTGTAATAATAAAAAGAATTATTCATAAATGTTAGCAATTGACCTTTTTTGCGGTGCAGGTGGTTTAAGTCTTGGCTTAGTTAATGCTGGATTTAAAATAGCTCTTGCTATTGATAAAGATAAATACGCTGTTGAAACATATAAAACAAATCACAATAGCATGCCTAACTACTGCATTCTTGCTGATCTTGGAGAGTTAGATCCATTACAAACATTGGCAAAAATAAAAATTAAAAGTAATGACATTTCACTTATTGCAGGTGGGCCCCCTTGCCAAGGATTCTCAATGGCAAATGGTCATTCTCGAAGTATCAATAATCCTAAAAACAAATACGTGTGGGACTTCGTTAGGTGGATAGAACTTATAAGGCCAGAAGCGTTCTTGATGGAAAATGTTAAGGGTTTTGAACAAATAGACGGCGGGATATTAATCAGCAAGTTAAAAGAAAAATTTATTGCACTAGGTTATAAAAATACCATTCACATCACACTTGACGCTGTAGAATATGGTGTACCGCAACGTCGAAAACGTGTGTTTCTTATTGGTTTTCTAAATGGTAGCCAGTTTGAAAAGCCAAAAGTAAAACTTGATGGAATTAAGAGGCACTTCATTCCAGTCAAAGATGCAATTATTGGTGACCTTCCTGAGATAAATGAACTACCAGGCAGTAATGCCTCTTACTATAAAAATGGACCTGTTACAAAGTATCAAAAAAAAATTAGACAAGGGAAGAAGATCCTTCACAATCACATTACAACTGTTTGCCGAGGCTACATCGTTGAAAAATTTTCTTGGATAAAGCAGGGTGAAAATTGGCAGGCAATCAAAGATAGAATTGGAATAAAAGTGCAATACAGTAGTCTCTATAAGCGGCTTGATGAAAATCATCCTTCTATTACAATGAGCAATTACCGTAAATCAATGATAATTCATCCTAACGAAAACAGGTTATTGTCTGTAAGAGAAGCGGCGCGTTTGCAATCGTTCCCCGATAATTATATTTTCAAGGGAGGAATTTCCTCAATGCAACAACAAGTTGGTGATGCTGTCCCCCCACTTTTAGCCAAATCTGTTGCTGAGAAAATTGTTACCTTGATTTAATTAAGAACTTGTGAGACTAACTGTGCAAATTCTTCTTCGGTTATTTTTCCATCAATAACGTCACCCAATTTAGTATACCATTTCTCAATACCTCTTTTAAGAATTTCTTTTAGTGGATCATTTTGTATTTCTGAGGTTTTAGTAATAAATATTTCCTTTACTGACCACGCTGAATTGTAGCATCTCATAAGTTGTGTGTCTGAGAGGTCTTTAGTCTCTATATTTCCAAGTAGCTTGTTAATTGACTGAGTGAGAATTCTAATATCGTCCCTGCTAAATTTATTGGGCTCGTATTGCATTTCCTTTTCTAGCCATTTGTCAAATCGTGGTTCTCGATTTATTCCCGGGGAATCAAAGAGGTAAACCCATTCACCCCATTTCATTTTCATTGCTTTGTCTTTTGAAAATCCTGCAAGCCGGAAGCAATACTCAAGATGCATTCTATTTGGTCCTCTGTCCTTTGCCATCAATTCCTCAGGTGCGTGGAGTCGAGCATTCAACCAATATAGATGCTTTTCTGAAGAGTCAATCAACCCGGATTTAAAAAAGACTTTTCGAAAAACGATACCCATCTCCCAGTAGAGGGCAACATTCCCTTTAATGTTTTTCTTCAATAGTCCGGTCTTACTAAGATGCTTTTTAAGGCTGGATAATTCTTTCTTTAGCAAATAATCAAGTTGTCTTGCTCGTGCCCTCTCGGCCTCGGTTGAACCAACTCCCTTTGCGGACCGATATTGCGGCTTCCCTTCTTGATCGTATTTGACAACAACAGTCATAAGCTTACGATAGTTGGTTGAGTGCAATGCCAACGATTTCGTCTATGTATCGAGTTGCATCAATTGGTGCAATATTGTCATCTGAAAACACATCTTCAAAAGTTTCGGCGGGGCCTCTGAATACTTTTTGTTCAACCGCTATGAGATACGCCTGAAAGAGCATTTGTTCTTTAATGTGGTATTTCCGGAATTCGTCTCCTAAATCATCAGCCAATCGATACGATGAGTGTCCAACATTCAAGATGAAGGTATAACCTGTGGCTTGGTCACCTTCTACCCAAGACCGCCTGCCGTTATCAGGTGCATCTTTTTCATCAAGGTTTTTGAAAATAGACATCCCAGCAGGATCGATACCGCAATAAAATGGAATTGCTTTTTTCGGCCCAAGATGTTCACCAATGTTTTTGCCGATGTCTGGATAATTTTCTGCAGCCCTTACACTGAAAAAGATTTCACATTTTCTTTCCCGCGCGTCTGCAGGTTCCTCAAAGATGTCAGCAAAGACATCCTCAGTGATTTTGACTTCTTCTACGACAAACTCTCTGTCGGCGAGAGCTGGCAGTTCAAAACTGCGGTGTGTTACTAGTGTACTGTCCCAAACGCTTCTCGACATATATTAACTTTCGCAATTATAGT
>JASEHD010000056.1 GCA_030019075.1 Bacteroidota bacterium | reverse complement strand
TGAAAAACTTAAAATACCCAAATAAGCCAGGCGACAATTGTCGTAATTGTAAATAAGACAATGACAGATGCAAGTTACTATGTTTAAATAACTCAAGTGCGACTCGCTTGCTATGAAGGAGTCATTTGAACTTCACGTTGTGAGTTGAAAACCCTAATCCACCGAAGTGAGTGAGTCGCACATATCTTAGATTTTCTGAAAGGAGATGATGTTTATGATGAAACATATTTAGATTAGGGGAACTTAATTCATGAGCCGAATCTAATCTACGATTAGTTGTAGACTAAAAAGACAGTTGATAAAAATATTTTGATTCCATTTAGAGTAGGCTCTTTCATAATGCAACAAACAAAAATAATTCCGCCAAAGGTCGACGACTCCCCACGGGTCTATATACCTGTTGGGTCGTGGACGACTCGTTGAGCGGATAAAATAGGAGATACAAAAATGTTAAATATATATAAAATGTCGAAAGGCAAAGGAGGCAAAATGTGGAAAAGAATTTTATATGCGATTATTTTTTTAGGGGCGGTTAATTTATTTTCCGCTAAAAGCCAAAATAAAATCACCTTTGTGGCAGACTATGAGGACCCGAACAACTGGGATATCTACATTATGGATGATGATGGAAATAACCGACAGAGGTTAACAGTTGATAGTAGTATTGACAACCACCCAACCTTCTACGGGAACACATTAGTATGGACTTCAAATCGTACTGGCGACTTCGAGCTATATAAAGCAGATATTGCAAATGTTGAAGGCACAATACAGCGGTTAACATATAGAGACACCATCCGAGGCAAACCTATTCCTGACCGACATCCAAAGTTTCGTGGTGGTTCTGTAATACTCTTTGATGCCAAGACTAAGTGTATCATAAATGGTGATACTGTGCAGGACCGGTGCAGCCAACCCGTAAGGGTGGAAGTAGATACTATCCCATTGTATGAGGCACTTTGGATAATAGATGCTGACGGTAATAACCTCCGGGAAATCGACCCAGAATTGGCTGATGTAAGTGGCATTTGGCCGGATTACGGAGAGTATCGCGATTCCATCGATTTGGGACATCCTGATTTCTCATTAGATATGAGGCATATTGTCTTTGGTGCATGTGTCACCGGCAAGAGTGATGATTGGGAAACCTATATGATGGACTGGGATGGCGAAAGCCCCTCCAATTTACGCCGGATAACCCGTGGACCTACTATCGGTCCGAATCAGATTCAAATGAGCGCTGGCGCCAGCTTGTCTGTTGATGGCTCCTGGATATTTTTCAATTCCACCCGGACACCTAATGGCAATTCTATGATCTTCAAAGTTGACACCTCTGCCAGGGATATTATACCATTGAGGGATGCCATACCACTAACCCGCTATGCCAACGCTTATATTCCTACCCAATATTGGCCTGGTTGGATCATTTATGTCTCCGATTTGGAGGGAACCGTTCCAGGTCTTGACATGGATGTCTGGAAGATGAGGGAGGATGGTAGTGATAAGGTGAACCTTACTGGTGATATTCCTGGGACGGATCAAACGTTAGAACTTGGTGATGAAGTGGGTTGGTTCTGTGGTCTTCCTCGACTTCTAACCCCAGATACTAAAATCCCGAAGATTATGTTAATCGGTTCTGTACAAATCATAAGTCGTATGAGTGAAGACCCAAATTATCTACCAAACTGGCCAGACCCTGAGCGCCGGGCACTATATCCAATATTCTGGGATACACTCAACGCCCACATGATGGAAAGAGATCCAATGTATTGGACGAAAATTCTGTATAGGCTGAAAGACACTAACTCATGGGATGTAGAGGTCGTTATTAATACCCTTATGCCGCCGCTAAACTTTGAGTCAATAGACTCAGTGCCACCAAGAACCATCACAGACCTTACTGCAAAACTGGATAGAATAGCTACTGGAGATACTATTGAGCTAAACTGGACAGCGCCAGGTGATGACGATACAATAGGTTTCGCGACAATATCCGAAATTCGCATTATGCGAGAGGAGCCGTTTTCCAACCCCCATAAATCGTGGTTGAATGCAGACACGGCATTTACTGTTCTAGTTACTGGCCCAGCGGGAACTCCGCAACAGTATGATTTCGTCCCAACATCAGCAGATACTTATTACTTTGCTATCAAGACTGCGGATGAAGTAGGGTGGTGGTCAGAGGTGTCTAATTATGCCCGCGTGGTAGTAGTGCCGGTTGATGATAAGAAGTTCACGACCTTTATTTGTACACCGCTCGGAGTGGCTGCCCATGCAAAGCAGAAGATAGCGAAGACTTGGACAACCAAGAAACCAACAACACCGAATTATGCTAACCTTGTTGATAAAGTTGTCAATAAGAAGTTCAGTTATATAACGGTTGGTTTACGTGGTCAGTTGAATCCGGTGAAGAAAGTGATGTGTTACTTGGAGCCAGCGAAATACGGGGACGTTTGGAAGACCTTATGTGATAAGGGAATCAAACATACCGGTGCTCCTCGTGGATTCGATCTCGACAATAAATATAAATTGATGATGAAAAAATGGAAGTACATGTCTCCGAACAAGAAGGATGATCATCTTGTCCAAGAGCTTGTAGTGTTGAACATCAACCTGGCTGCAAGTGCTTTAGGCATAACACCATCTGGATTGGGTAACTTATTGTACTTCGATCCTGATCATCCACTTGATGGAATAACAATCGATTCGATAGAAGCATATGCCGATGATAAGATGACCAAATGGGGTGGTGTCTCGTACGATATCTACACCATGTTAGATTCCGTGGTTGGTAAGATCAACGCAGCATTCTCGAATGGTTTTGATTACGATACAGCAATGTGGAAAGCTGGTACGTTATACATCCCAGGTACTAAATCTGTTTTTGAGGTTCCGTACCTGAAAGCTAACCCAGGTGCTGCACCGACGATAAGGCACACAGAAATATTAGATCCTGAACCGACGGTTTATGCATTGGCACAAAACTATCCAAACCCCTTCAACCCAACAACGACGATTCAGTTCGAGCTGCCTGAACCTGCCATAGTTACACTGAAAGTGTACAACATGCTTGGTCAGGAGGTAGCAACGCTCATAGATCTTGAAGAGATGGATGAAGGAGAGCAAGAAGTGGAGTTCACTGCCGAGAGAATTGCTTCTGGTGTCTACTTCTACCGGTTGGTAGCTCAGGGAGTCGAAGATGAAGAGACTGGAGAACTCGGTCAAACTTTTGTGAGCGTTAAAAAAATGTTGTTGCTCAAGTGACGATTCTTCCAGAGTTAGCGATCCCCACTCGCTATTGGGCGGGGAGAAGCTAACTCTGCTTTGAAGAATCGTCATCCCGCCACTCTCTTTGTGGCGGGATCTCATATGATTGGAAATCCCGTAACGCTATTACGCGGAACAGGGATGCTTCTCAAATGACACGGCTGTGATCTGAAGGAAACCTTCTGCCGTGTATCTACATGGTTGAAGGTTTCCTTCTGCGATTTACATATTGAGAATAATTTACTGAATGTATAATTTAATCTGAAAGGAGATGATGTTTATGATTGACGATGATTGAAATTAGGAAAATTTAATTCACTAGTTCACTTATCATAAAAAATATATAAGGAGAAAAAATCATGAAACAACAACTTATGTTTCGAATGAGGGATTGTTGTATCCTAATATTTTGTGTTGCAGCGCTCCTGCTCGCTTCCACGGATGAAGCAAGCAGTCAGGCGGTCACACAGTGGACAATCCCTGATCAACCGTACATTGCAGGATTGCATCAATGGTATTTTAGTGCGGATAAGTATAGGACATGGTTTACAGAATACGACAAGAGGAAAATCGGTCTGTTGATCAATACCGTTGGCAATCCAGCTCATCTAATTGAGTGGATGCCTCCATCGACAATGGAGAGTTTTCACCCGTTCAAGATTGTTACAGGTAGATTCTATTTCGCTGCTAAAACGATGCCGGAGGTTTTGACACATCCACCCTTCAATGCCTATTCTGATATGTTAGATCTGAAAGTCAAGGACGTCACGAAGCTAATTGAGCTTACGGTTAAATTCAAGAACATCGAAATGTTCACGTTGCCTGATGAAAATCAGGTAGGTATGTTAATGCACAATGTGTTTGGTGGAGCTGACTACTTCTGGCTGTGGAACTTGTATAAGTATGGCTTAATGAATCCATGGGATATTCAGCTCCGTGGTCCGTTGTCGTACAGAGAGAAAAAGGAAGCATGTGCATGGATATCGAATAAAGATCCTTTGCCCATGCTGTGGCAGCTCTTTCCATTCACGAACAACATAGTAACATGGAATTTTGCTGAATGCAAATTTGCGGTTGAAGTGTTCTATGTAGTTCCAGCGGTTCGCAACAACTTCACAGAGGTATGGATCGGTGGAATGAAATTGGATAGTGAGCAGGATGCAATTGCATACTTAAGGATTGACAAAAATAATAATCCAATTGCATTCTTCATCTGGACGCTCCCAGGAGGAATTAGTCGCGATATGCGGGCAATCTGGTTTACACAGAAACCGAATTTAAAAACGCAATTCAAGAGATCACAGGTTTGGTTGATTAGCTCAACGGTACCAGAAGTAACCATCCTGGAGCCTAATTTGTCGTTGTGGACGGCTGCACCTACTGCTACTATACCGGGCAAGATCTGCATCACCACGTCGCAATGGAATGGATACTATCCAAACGGACTCTTTTATCCAGTCCCGTTTAATCCAACCCGTATTGATGAAAATCGACGCATCTGGATTCCCGGTGGACAGGATGGTTTTTTCCCATCGTTCCTGACAGCAAACCGGGGTGAAGTGGTTGAACTTATCAAAGCAGATCCATGTAATGTGACTGCCTCTGCTTCGCGAGAAATGTTCGATACTGTGCTTGCACTGCGAAAGGAGCAGGAGATTCCGCCTGAAACTTGGACTACTAATAATGTGGTCAATGATCTTGAATGTCAAATCAATCAGTACAGGTGGGATCAGACCTTGGGCTTGAACGTCAACTTCTACAACGCGATGCTCGATATTGATCTGGCAGGGCGCGCTTCTAACGTAACAGGCTCGGAGATGTTCAACTACGATATCGTTTGGCACGAGCCAAAAGTTAGCAAAATCGGCCGTATGACGACAGGTCCGATACTTGCAGAGTCTAACGAACTCAACATTGATTTTGGTGAGGGACCTGATGAGTTCGGCATGTTGCAGAACTATCCGAATCCGTTCAATCCACAGACTATGATCGAGTATACACTTCCATCTGAGGCGAGGGTAACATTGAAAGTTTACAATTCGCTGGGGCAGGAGGTTGCAACTCTCCTTAATAATGAGCTGCAGGAAACAGGTGAACAAAATGTCGAGTTCAACTCAAGTGATCTTCCATCTGGAGTATACTTCTACCGCATAAAAGCAGTTGGGACTGCACCAATGGATGAAGAGTCAGAAGATGTTGAGGCGACAAAAAGTGGGAAGGTTCTTGTAAATGTTAAGAAGATGTTGCTCGTGAAGTAACGAGGTTATACTCTGAAGGGAACCTTCTGCCTTGTATCCACTTGCTTGAAGGTTTCCTTCTAACTTTCCAATTTTGACTTTTGAGATTTGTTTCGTAACTTGATTCAGTAATTTTATTCTGATGCAATTATTTTTAAATAAAAAGGGTAATATTGATATATTATGAACATCCTTCTTGTAGATGATGAACCTGAATATCGCCTCCTCCTCTCACACTATCTTGAGGATGAAGGTTATAAAGTATTCACTGCTGAACACGGAGAGGCAGGTTTAAAAATTTTGGATTACGAAACAATAGATTTGATAATCTCGGATGTTTATATGCCTGTAATGGACGGATTAAAATTTCACCGAACCGTCAGGTCAATTCCTCGTCTTGATAAAATACCTTTTCTTTTCGTATCGGGATACGATGATCAATATACTCTATCAGCAGTCAAATCATCGCGTCTTGATGGCTTTGTAAGGAAGGCACGTCCTATGAGCGAGCTTGACGCGTGGATTAAATATCTATTGACTCCTATCGAAAAGCGTCCCGATACTCCACCGGGTGAGTTACCTTGGCGAGCCGAGAAACCCCGCAAACGCGATCGATCACTCAAATCAACCAGATCATCCACCTGAGGCGGATTATTTTTTAATTGTGTGGATGTAGATGCCTCAAACAATGGGGTATCTCTAATCCATGAGTAAGCATTAGCTCTCCATTTCTGAGAAGATCAACTGTAAAACCATCCGCAATCAGTTCACCTTTGTCTAAAACGATTGTTCGCGGACATAATTCTACAATCAATTCCAGATCGTGAGAAGCGATAATTTTTGTCGATGGTATCGATTGCAGCAAACTTTTCAATTCACGCTTCCCGCGAGGATCAAGGTCCTTAGTTGGTTCATCTAAAACCAAAACCTTCGGTTTGCAAGCAAGAACACCTGCCAAACAAACACGCTGTTTTTCCCCTCCACTCAAATGATGGGGAGAGCGATGTTCATATCCTGCAAGCCCGACATGTTCAAGAGCATCAAAAACAATCTGATTAATATCTTCTGGTGATTTCCCAAATTGTTGAGGACCAAAAGCAACATCTTCAAAGACTGTCGGACAAAATAATTGGTCATCTGGATTCTGAAAAAGTAATCCTACCATTTGGTGAATTATTCCGCGCGATTCGTTTGTAATTTCCTGCCCCATTACTTTCACAGATTGATCTACTTTGGATGCCGCAGGTAGTATACCATTCAGATGCAACAAGAGTGTAGATTTACCTGCACCATTCGGACCGATCACACCAACACATTCGCCTTCGGCTATGTTAAAGCTAATTCCTCGTAATGCTTTAGTGCCATCATGATATTCATACTGGAGGTTCTTCACTTCTATTGCCGAACTCATTTCCACCCCCTTGCCCGCATTGCCGAGTAAATCCGATCTGCCCGTTCGATTGAGCGAATAAAGATCTGCCCGATCATCATTGCTCTTATTTTCCATATCTGTCGTTTGTTCGTGGAAAAAGACCGACTCGCACGCGCTCGTTCCATCCTTTCTGCATCATCAATCAAAACAAAAATGTATCTGTACATGAGCGCGAGAATTGTTACAAACAGCGATGGTATGTGAATTACTTTTAACCAATCTAATATTTTTGAGAATGGAGTTGTATTCGTCAATAGAATAATTGTATATAGACAAATTGAGCTTTTTACAAGAATTGTAACGAAAATTATTTCCCCTTTCGGTTGAAAAAGTGAAAGTATAGAAACACCAAGCACAAACGGCTCAAGTATAATCAATCTGCTTAGAAGATACTTCGCTGGAATTCTGCTAATGATGGAGACACCGATCAGGCAAATAGAGATGAGAATGAAATATCCGTACGAATGTATCGGTAGCAGTATCGTACACAATATTAAAATAATTGCTGCAGATACTTTAAAACCAGTTGAAAGCTGATGAACCGGACTTTCTATTCGACTATAACGATCTATAAAATCATGCCGCATAATAATTTATTTTTTATTAGGAATAAGGAAACGAGCGAGTAGAAACGAACCTCCAAAAACAATTACCGCACCGATAAAGCCGACAAATATTGTAGCCACCGCTGGTATGCTCATTCCCGGTAATTGATAGTCTGCCAGCGGAGATGGAAATAACGGCTGCCCAACAGCGTTTCGATCAAAACCTATCTGGTGGGCAACCGTTTCTAATCCATCGGGCAACTCTGATATGAAAGGAGAAACGAATATGAGTAATCCCATTATTACAATTGCACCATAAATAATTATTTCTCGCGAGGTTAATGACAAATTGACCGTGAATGATTGATGTAGGAATTCAGGTTTTGTTTTCAGTATAGCGGTAAATACAATCGTAGTGATTAATGCCTCGCCTATCCCGATAAGCATGTGAATGTTTGCCATAGCAGGAAATGCTATTTGCCATGATGCAATTCCCGACCACACAAGCTCGCCGGCGCAAAAGATCGATGCTAATACCGTAGAACACCACGATGCAAATGCGATAGCAACCAGTCTCCCACGGTCTGTTGGGATTAGTCTGGCAAGACTTCGATAGATTGAATACCCGACAAGCGTTCCTATTATTCCCATATTCAAAATATTTGCACCGAGTGAAAGAACGCCACCATCGGCAAATAGAAAACATTGCACTACGAGTACTGTGGTCATGATTAATATTGCAGCATTCGGTCCTAACAAAACCGCCGCCAACACTGATCCTATTATATGTCCAGAAGTTCCACCTATCACGGGGAAATTCAACATCTGTGCGACGAATACAAAAGCTGCGGCTAAACCCACCAATGGGATTTGATGAGGGAGTATCTGTTTTTTCAATCGGTGAAGCGATATCCCAAGCGCTGAGACAGATAATATTGACGTTGCTACGATAGTCTTTGTATCGAGGAAACCATCGGGTATATGCATTACGATATGATATAAAATTTATATATTGTTTATGAATATAAAAATTTTTCGTTATTTAAAAAACAAAAAAGCCGAACAATTTATTAATGTTCGGCTTTATACCGAAAATGGTTAGCCACCGCTCAAATTATCTATCCTTATCTTGCCAACAACATTTTCTTCACATCGGAAAACTTATCGGTTTTTAATCTGTAAAAATACAATCCAGTTGATAAATCAGTCGCATCAAAATTTACGAACTTATATCCTGCATCTTCTATCTTATCAACGAGTACAGCTACTTCTCGTCCTAATATATCAAATACACTTAATCTAACGTACGTTGGTTCAGGAAGTGTGTACTGAATTCTTGTTTGAGGATTGAATGGATCAGGGAAATTATCCAACAAAGCAACTTCAGTTGGTAATGAAACAAACATGCAGCTTGAGTCAATTAATTGTTTTTGAATTTCAAAGAAATTATCATTGAACCAAACTTTGTTGGATACCGAATAATTTTGATCAACATTCGCAACAGCTTTTACATAATAGTGAACTGTCATACAGTTACTTGGACCTATATTAACCCAATAATCAATATATGATGTTTCCAAACCGGAGTAAATCACCGTTCCTGTTTCACCACAATCCCAGGGTTCACATTCCTCACCGCGCTGATAGCATCTGTATTTATAAAGTTCATAACTCACATCACACCATCCGCTTGTTGTCCATGATAATTTTGGGTTTAGAACAAGCTGTCCAAGCTGGCTATCATATCTTTTTAAGGCAAAACCTGAAAGTTGCGATGCTGGAGGTGGTGATGTGGTGAAAAAACGTATGGCTGACCAATTCGGAACACCATTAATAGTAAAAGCACTTACACGCCAATAATATAAAGTTGTACTTGCAAGTCCTGTTACTTGATACGAAGATGATGTAATTCCTGAAATGTCTCGTACAATATTCGAGAAATTATTATTTGTTGCCACTTGCAAACGATAGGTGGTTGCACCTGTCAATGGGTTCCATGAAAGTGTTGGTGATGTAGATACGATGGCACAGTTTGATGGTGAAAGAAGAATAATTGGAGTTATCACAGCTTTAACTGCTTTGTATGCGTTAACACGACCATAACCATATTCATTAGTAAAATTATTGCCACCCATACCAGGGACTTTATCTGCAGTCTGTTGTAGAATATTGCGAATTTGAGATGGTGTGAGTGAAGAATCGATTGAAAGCAACAGAGCAGCCGTGCCCGCTACATGAGGTGCCGCCATTGATGTGCCGAATAAATAACCATAGTTTTGGCTGGCATAATAGGGTGCTCCATTTAAGTTCACCGGATAGTTTGGCATCGTTGAAAAAATACAACCCGGATCTACACGATAGCCACTGTCGAGGGCACCACCAGGGGCTACAACATTTAGCTGAGGACCATAACTTGAATAAGATGATCTTACATCATTGTAGTTTGTGGCTCCTACTGCTATGACATTACTATATAATGTGGAATAAGCTGCTGGATAATCAAACACAGTAGGGGCGAGATTGCCCGAAGAAGCAACGACTGTAACACCATGTGTGTGCGCATATTGTACCGCTTGTTTCCTTTGCATTGCATGTGGTCCACCACCACTGTAATTTATCACTACTTTCTTCCCTGGATTATTCCTCTGGTAATCAACCGAATAAATAAAAGCGTTATATATTGCATTAACGTTGCTTTGTCCATATCTATCAAATACTTGAATCACTAATATTTTGCACCCTCCTGCAACTCCAGCTACTCCCTCACTATTGTTTGTTTCGGCTGATGCAATCCCTGCTACATGTGTACCATGTCCCAATCGATCTCGAACTCCTTCGATGTATTCTTCTGTGCCAGGCTCATCAATATAATCAGGACCAAGAATTATTTTGTTCGGATCATCAAGATCAGGATGTGAAAGGGCACCACTTAACATCGGAATACCAGAATCTAATATTGCAAGTATTACATCGGGATTGCCCGTTGTAATATCCCACGCCTCAACAGCATCAATATCTGCATCATTTGTTCCGGTTGGTGGTGTTTGACCTGTATTGTGCAATCCCCATTGATGAGCGTATGTTGCTGGGGGTGTCCCTCTAAAGTATGGATCGTTTGGGAGGAAAGCAGCTTTATCAACAAAGTTTGGTTCAGCGACTTCAAAGAACGGTGCCTGAATTAAGGTACTCATTGCATTGAAAACATCCATCTGCGTGGGGATTTCAATTAGACCCCAGCCGAATCGATCAAAATTTTGGCGTATCACTGCACCAAGTTGATTCAATGAATTAATGGCACTTGCTGATTGAATACCCGGTCTCAGTTTTACTGCAATTTCCCGATCCACATACTGCACCTCTTGATTATTCCAGATAGTTGTTTTAATCTCTTTACCAGAGATGAGATTTTGAGTATAGCAAATATCCGAGAATATTGCTAAACAAGATGCGAAAAAAATAACGCAGCCAAATAAAAATTTATATGTCTTCATGACTTTAACTCCTTTTTGTTAAATTGTTATACATGTTGTTTATTTTGATTGAATTTTATAACTTGATACAAAAAGAAAAGCGCCCACAATGGGGAAAACATTACAAATCGAAGGTATTATCCTTGGCTGGGTTCTTCGATGGTGTAATAACCTTGCGGGCGCTTTTTTATTTAGGTGGTGATCTATCCATTACTTGAACCTGTTTATGTCCCATAAAAAGGCTAATTACTAATTTTTCTAAAATATATACCTCCATTTCCTATCCCCTTTGTACGTCCTGCCAATAAATAATTTTCATTTTTATAAAATCTGATTGTATTTAGTGACTTTGATATAAAATTTTCTAATCCTTCATTTAAATAAAACCAATAAGGATTATCTCCTTCACTCATGATAATACATCCATATGCCGTGGCGAGGTAAATAGTACCGGGTTGCAGTTTGCTAAACAAAATTGTGAAAACTCCAATAGAGTCTGGTATCTGAGTTTTCACCCATGTAGTTCCGCCGTCACTCGATTTAAATAACCCCATGAACCTAACACGTGCATACACTTTATTACTATTGAAAGGGTCAACAGCAACAGCATCAATCGTACTACCTGTTTCGCCCAACCCAGTTAAAGTCCAAGTTTCACCTGCATCTGATGTTTTCCATAGTCGTCCTAACTCTGCAGTACCAGCATAAACAATATTAGGGTTGTTAGGATCTATTGCAATACTGACAACACCCTCAGCAAGTGTATCACCCCGAGCAATGTCTCTCCAGCTCTCTCCTCCATTGGTTGATTTATAGAATCTACCACAAAAAAATCCACCAGTTCCGCAGTATAAGATATTTGTATTCAATGGATCAATTGCAAGAGATTGTACTCGAGTTTCCCAATCCACATATATACCATTGATAATTTCAAACCACGTCTTTCCGCCATTTGTACTTTTTAATACTGGCAGTGGAATAGTATAAACCGTTTCAGGATGAATAGGATCAACGACGATATCACGAAAAGAGAACAATGGCTGTCCAACGATCAATGTATCCCACGTACTGCCGGAATTAGTACTTTTAAATAGTTTGCCCATGTGTCCAGCGCTAAAATCAAACCCTGTGCCTACATAGATAATCTTTTCGTCATTGGGATGTACTGCAATAGCATCTACTGTTTCGTCTTCTAATCCAAAAAACTCCCACTGTAAACTATCTAAGGTAGTTAATTGCCAAACGCTTGACCATTCACTTCTTAATCCACCAAAATATTTGGCTGCAACACGCCAATAATAACTTGAATTATACGATAAATATACTCTGTGATTCGGCTCAGCAATTAACGAATCATCAAATATTATTTGAGTAAAATTTGAATCCTCTGCAACTTGCAAATGGTAATATTCTTTACATTCATCATCACTCCAACGAAATATTGTAAAAGCACTCTGATTAATTGCACTATCTATTGGCAATAGTAATAATGGTGTTGTATTTACTGATGAAATCCAAAGAGTCCCTTTTTGTTTTGCTTTTATCCAATATCCCTTACCTGGTTGTAAAGTATCAAACACTTTGTAGTAACTATTAGAATCGTATGCAAAAAAATCACCTACGAGATTTCCTTCCGGGTAATTAACTATCTCACCTATTGCAATTGGATAGCTAATTACACCAATCAAATTCCAGCCTGATTGTAGCTCCAATAATTTGCAATACACATTTTCACCTCTAATTAAAAAACTTTTTTCTTCAGCAAACTTCAACCAGTACCCAACTCCCGGCTCAAGCGTATCGCAAGGTATATACCTGCCTTCGTACTTAAATGCACTTGAGATTGCACTTGGAAATAATACACTCACTCTTCCATCTGGTACAATTAGAGGAAGTGATATTAAATTCCATCCTTCGTTAACTACAATTTGAACAGTATCGGTTTCGTTGGTTTGATAAGTTTTACTTTGAGTAGAATAATTGGTTGGTATCCCAAATCCCATCACTGCGAAAAGGATCCCGACACTAAGTGCTATCTTTAGATTAATATGCTGCATAGTTCTTTCCTTCTATTATCCGTATTGGGAGACGGTGATCAAATGTACCAAATCAGTGAATGAAAGTCAAGCATTCAAATGTTTTCACTCACCGTCCATTTTGCTAATGTTTTATATTCTTCTTATGTTTAATACCATGATTCACTCATCATCGACTATTTTTATTTATTCGATAGTTTTCTTGTACTTCTGCGGATGTGCAAATCTATCAAGGAACTATTCTGAGAATGATGCGTTCACTATCGAAGGAACGATAAAGTTTCTCCCGGTCGAAGGTGGATGCTGGCAATTTATTTCGACAGATGATGAGACGTATGAACTTGTCGGCGAAAATATCGAAACACTTTATTTCGACGGTATACAAGCAAGATTAGTAGTACGAGATCTGGAAGGCCGTGTCAGTATCTGCATGGTCGGAAAAATTATTGAAGTCTTGAAAATAGTCAATCTATCAAAACCATAACCTATTTAGAACCATTATGAAATCAATACATTATTTATTCGTACTTGCCATAATAATCATCAGTTGTTCACCGACAGTCCATGAATTCATTTCGAATGAAATCACACAAGAAGAGCTTCGGCAGCATATCCGATTTTTAGCTTCGGATGAATTGAAAGGTAGAAGAGCCGGTGACCCTGGCAACACTGAAGCTGCAAAATATATCGCTCAGAAATTCCAAGAATATGGACTTACGCCTGCCGGTGATGATAAGACATACTACCAGAATTTTTCATTTGTTTCTGCAACAAAAGTCGGTGAGCGGAATAAGCTTGCAATTACAATGAATGGAAACTCTTTTGATCTTTCAGTAAGCGAACAATACAAACCATTGTCATTTTCGATCGACACCTCGCTTAGCACACAATTAGTTTTTGTGGGTTTCGGAATATCGGCTCCTGAATCTCTTAATTACGATGATTACAAGGGGATTGATGTAAAAAATAAAATAGTAATGGTTCTTCGGTACTCACCTGATACATCATCTTCGGATAGATTTGAAAAATATTCAAGCTTGATGGCAAAATTATTTACTGCTCGTGATAAAGGTGCCTCAGGTATAATCCTTGTTACAATGCCACCCGGTATGCGGGGTGAAAGTCTAACATCATTTGAAGATCCTCGGGCCGGTACATCCGGGATTGCCGTTCTTGGCATGAAATGGAGTGTGGCCGATTCGTTATTAAGAATGGCAGGAAAAAATCTTGATGATATCAAATATCAAATAGAAACAACATTAGCCCCAGCATCATTCGAATTGTCCACAACAATTGATCTTCAGACTCAGATAGTAAAGGTATATGCAAAAACAGCCAACGTTATTGGTTTGTTACCCGGATCAGATTCAACTTTGAAGGACGAAACTTTAATAATAGGTGCCCACTTCGACCATATCGGGATGGGTGGCGAAGGTTCAGGTTCACTAAAACCTGATACGATTGCACCGCATCACGGCGCGGACGACAATGCATCTGGTACAGCCGGACTTTTAGAAATTGCTCAATATTTTTCTTCTCAGCGAGCGTTGCTCAAACGCAGTATTTTATTTGTTGCATTCACAGGCGAAGAACTTGGTGTGTTAGGTTCAGATTATTATGTTAAGCATCCTTTCTATCCACTTGAAAAAACAATTACTATGATCAACATGGATATGATTGGGCGGATGAAAGACAGTATATTAGTCGTGGAAGGAATGGGAACATCACCCAAGTTTGAAGAAATGGTAAAACGTTTCAACAGTGATTCATTGGTATTAACTTTAAAACCTGATGGTTTTGGTCCGAGCGATCAAGCATCGTTTTATAAAAAAGATTTACCTGTGATGTTTTTTTTCACGAATCTGCATTCAGATTATCACAAACCGTCTGACACATGGGATAAAATAAATTATTCAGGTGAACAGAAAGTTGTACAGCTCGCATCACGGATAATAAAAGAACTTGCTAATGAGAACGAGCGACCGGTGTTCACGAAAGCAGCTTCAACGATGCCGATGGGCGGTGATCGTCAGGGAGCAAGAGTTTCCTTGGGTATTATTCCAGATTTTGCAGGTGATACACCGGGTATGAAAATTTCTGGATTCCGACCGGGCAGTCCCGCCGAGAAAGCTGGCTTAAAGGCAGATGATGTGATTATTAAATTTGGAGGGAAAGATATTAAGAATATCTATGATTTTACTCATCTTCTTGGAATATTTAAACCAGGGGATGAGGTTGAGATTGTAGTCAACCGTGATAATAAAGAAATTATTTTAAAAGCAATATTAGAAACTAAAAAATAAGAAAATGGTTAGATATGCTGTTTAACTGTTTTCAATAAATCTTCAAGATTGTAAGGTTTGGTAAGATAACCGACGGCGCCAAGATTCTTTACGTTTTGAATTGCTTTGTCATCATTGTAAGCGGAAATAAAAATGAAAGGTATATTCTCTAAACTCGGATTTTTTCTGACTTCATTATAGAACGAAAAACCATCCATCCCAGTAAGCTTTATGTCTGTTATGAACATTTGAGGTGTTATCTCCTGAATTTTATTTAATGCTTCTTCAGCCGATGGTACACCAACAACATTGTATCCTTCAACTTCAAAAAGCATTAAATTTATTCTATTTCTATCAGTGTAGAATATTTCATCTTCCCACCGATAAGAAGAGATTCCAGCATTTCGACAAAATCAGACATCTTCTCATCTTGATCATCAAGAGCATTGTATCCCTCCATGCTACTAAAAATGTAAACCTCTAAAAAGCTGTTCTTTTTATTTTTATGCTCAAATATCGAGTATTCTTTCCCATTTGTCTGCATAATATGCGTTTTCATCAATTGAGATAAAGCTAAATACTCATCGCGTTTCTCAGGAAGTATATCGTACGATATTGTAAAAATAACTTTTGCCATTTATTAACCTTTCAAAATAATGCTAAAATATACAAAATTTTTCAATTAATATCCTGCATCCCGAATTTCTTTCTCACTCATCCCGAAATAATGACCTATCTCGTGGATCAGGACTTCTACTATTTTCTTCTCAATTTCATTATCACTGCGGCAGACACCTTCAATGTTCTTCTGATAGAGCGAAATTTTATCAGGAGCAACTGGTGTCATACCGTACCAAGATCCCCTCCCTTTTAGAGGCACACCTTGATACAATCCAAGGAGATGATACCTCGATGGTAATTTCATTTGAATGACGATATCATCAGTTGGATAATCTTCTACAACAATACCTACATTCTCAATCGCTTCCTTAAAATTATCCGGTAATTTCTCGAATGCCCGCTCAACAATTTTTTCGAACTCTTCCTTCTCCATCTCCTGCTATTCTCCTAATGGTAGGTATTGAAACGCAAGAACAAATATACCAGCCACTATTGCAAGGACGATAACCTCCATTACCCCCGCATAAATCCATCCTTTCCCGGTTAACCTTCTAAGTCCAATCCAAAATAGTATGAACCACCAAAGAGCAAATATTCCATCTAATCCTAAAAGTAGAACGTATGATAAAGGTTTCAATTGTAATGGGGATGGATTTTTTGAGAAGAAATATGTTCCAAACGTCATTATCTCAATCGGTAATACAAGAATAGCTGAGATTACAATTGGAATGAATGAATATGCTGTAACAGCAAATGCATTTCTGAAAGTAACTTTTACTCTCATCAAGCTGTTCAGCGATTTGAGTAATAATGCGACTGTAAATACAAAAATAATCCCAAGGAAGGGAGCGATAGAAAATCCTACAGCAAGAAAATTCAGAAGGGAATGTGTATAATCACCTGCTTTGATAATCCAGAACATGAAAAATGTCAATGCTATCCCCGTAATCGCTGAGAGAAAAAGAACATAATTTTTATGATGTGCTATTGCAATAGTATGAAATGCTTTACTCGGCTTTTCGAGAACGTTCCATGCAGTCGTAAACAGATCAAGTGCTTCAACTTTGTTTTGCAGATAGCCGCTGCATGATGAGCAAGTAATAGCGAGATGATGATTTTCAGTATTACAAACCTGGCAAATAATCATAAAAGTATGGTTAATCCGATTAAGGCGGAATATTTTATATGGTGCATAAATTTAGTTGATTGTTATTAGTTTTTAGTTACAGTTAATAGTTTTAGTTAATGATTTTTGCTGTTTTTCAATTCTGTTAAGTTCAAGGAAACGAATATAAGAAGTGATACCTTTCATCAGAACAGTGTATTTGTCAAAAATATCGGTTGCGGTATTTTTCGTTAAGAATTTTTTACGTGATGATTTCAGAATGCCTCTTCTGGTTTCCTCTAATTCACCTTTTGCAATACCAAGAAATCTTAATTTTTCTTTTGTTGTTGTTTTATGGTAATGTTCGGTCCCGCTTTTAGCGGGATTGTTTGATACAGATGACGATGAACGTCTGAGCTGATCAATGGAACGATATAATTCATCCTTAGGGAATGTCTTTGTAACTTCATAAACCTTTACCTCAAGGTCTTCTGCAAGTCTATATATCCATAAATTTTCTAATCCTGTAGCCATCGCTTATATTGAAAAACTATTAAACTATAACCAGCAACTAATGAACTAAAACAAAGGACTAAAAACTAATAACTATATTTCAGTTTCACATTATACCGATGAACCAAAAATATAACTATACAATCGGTTCAAAACGTGCTGTGAAATGCCTTAGCAATGGTGCTTCAAATATTATCTGATACCCACGAAGATGCGATCGATTTCGATATACCTCGCTAACCACTTCGATAACGTAATCGATATGGCTTTGTGTATATACACGACGTGGAATGGCTAATCGGACGAGTTCCATTGCTGAGGAATTAAATTTACCACTAATTTTATCAGTCTTTCCAAACATCACACTTCCAATTTCTACTGAGCGTATTCCACCAACTTTGTATAGTTCACAAACAATTGCTTGGCCCGGAAATTGGTGCGGTGGAATATGCGGGATAAAACGTTTTGCATCTAAATAAATAGCATGACCGCCCGGTGGCTGTAGAATTGGAACTCCAACTTCTGTTAGCTTTTCACCTAAATATTCTATAGATCGGATGCGGTATGTAAGATAATTCTCATCCAATATTTCTTCGAGACCTTGAGCCATCGCTTCAAGATCACGACCAGCCAGTCCACCGTATGTCGGAAATCCCTCCGTTACAACAAGCATATTCCTTGCTATCATTGCAAGTTTCTCGTCATTGAGAGCTAAAAAACCGCCCATGTTAACAAATGCATCTTTCTTCGCACTCATAGTACAGCCATCTGCATACGAGAACATTTCCTGTGCGATTTCTTTTGCAGTTTTATTTTGATATCCCTTCTCTCTCTTCTTGATGAAAAAAGCATTCTCTGCAAAACGGCATGCATCCAGGGAAAGCGGGATTCCATATCTCGAAGCAACTTCCTTAGTTTGCCGAATATTTTCCATTGATACCGGCTGACCTCCTCCTGCATTATTCGTTACAGTTATCATGATGAGTGGGATATTTTCTCTTCCTTTTTCAGCGATGAATCGCTCCAATGCTTCGATATCCATATTACCTTTAAAGTCAGCGATTGCACTTGTATCTTTACCAACTGCAGTCAGAAAATCGAGCGCCTGCCCACCTGAGAATTCGACATTTGCCCGAGTTGTATCGAAGTGTGTATTATTTGGAAAATATTTCCCTTTACCTCCAAGAATACCAAAGAGTATTCTTTCTGCTGCCCTCCCTTGGTGGGTTGGGATGATATGCCTGAAACCGGTAATTTCTTTTGCAACCTTTTCAAATCGGAAAAAGCTTCTTGCACCTGCATACGATTCATCGCCGTCCATTATTCCCGACCATTGTTTTGCACTCATAGCCGATGTACCGCTATCTGTAAGGAGATCAATTAATACATCCTCGGCACGAATAAGAAATGGATTGTATCCAGCTTCGAGAAGAATGGATTCGCGCTCTTCAGGGGTTGTGAATTTTATCGGCTCGACCGACTTGATTTTAAAAGGTTCTATGATAGTTTTCATATCTGTAACTTCTTGAATGAATATAAGTTACGACAAAAATAGATTTTTAACAATAAAATACTTGAACCTTAGGAAAATAGTTTGTACATTTACGTCAGTAGGAATCATCAAAAATTAGTAGAGAATTGTGGGTGGTGAGTAGTGAGTGGTGAATAACAAATCACCAAACACGATTCACGACTCTGCGACCTTTGCGTCGAAGTTTATCCCGCCGAATGGCGGGACGATTAGTATCATTAAACGCAGAGGTGCCCGCCTGCCCCCGCAAGGAGCGGGGTTCGGCGGGCAGGCAAAGTACTCAAAGAGAACGAAAAGGAAAAATGAAGATATAATAAATTAAATAATTTCAGCCTGAGGCTGATTTAACCAATTAACAAAAATAAAGGGGTATTTATGAAAAACTTAATTTTCATACTCGCAGTTTTGGTACTGGTGCTACCTTTAATTGTTTACAGTCAAGTACCAAACAAAATCTCTTATCAGGGATTGCTTACAACTTCCTCAGGCACACCTGTGCTTGATGGGAGTTACAATTTAAAATTTGATATTTATAATTTACCCGGTGGTGGAAGTTTAAAGCACACTGAAACCCAGATAGGTATCCCGGTTTCAAAAGGGACATTTAGCGTTCTACTCCGTCCAACAAGCACGATATTTGCCGAGTCGCTTTTTGTAGAAGTGACGGCACTTGCAGGACCAATCTCTGGATTACCATTAACATTCTCGCCGCGTTCGGAGCTAACAAGTGCACCGTATTCACTTAGTAGCTGGAATCTCACAGGCAATGCAGGCACAACCGCAGGAACTAACTTTGTTGGCACTACCGATGCACAGGCATTTGATATCCGTACTAACAATGTATTAAGAACTCGCATCACCACCAAAGGACAAATAGAAACATACAATACAGGGCTATCGGTGTTTGTGGGTGAAGGAGCA
>JASEHD010000055.1 GCA_030019075.1 Bacteroidota bacterium | reverse complement strand
ACTTTTATCCATATAAGCTAATGAATATTCCCGGAAAAGACCTTTTCCCCAAATTTGGATAAAAAGTGGTGAAGCTTTTTCACTTCTAACAATGAAATCAGGTGTGATACCACCGCCGCCGTACACTGTACGTCCAGACGCAGTTTTAAATATAGGTTTTGTGGAATCTTTTTCTTCCTTTTTATCGATGATGATACCTTCTATTTGGTGTTCAATATTTATTCCCTCTTCCTCATCGCGTTCATATGCAGCCCGACGATAAGCATCGATATCTTTACCATAAGGTCTCTGAATCAAGCGCCCCGAAGGGGTGTAATATCGGGCAATGGTTAAGCGAAAAGCCGATTTATCCGGTAACTCGAATTGACGTTGGACCAATCCTTTTCCGAACGTTGTTTCTCCAACAATTAATCCTCGATCCCAATCCTGTACTGCACCTGAAACAATTTCACTTGCCGAGGCTGAATTAGTATTTATCAAAATAATTAAAGGGATATCCGCGAATTGACCTGTGCCTGTGCTTTTATATTCTTCAACAAATTCCTGGCGGCGTGCTTTTGTATAAACAATTATTTTACCAGCATCAGCTAACAGTTCATTCGCCATCTTCACTGCCTGATCCATAAATCCACCATTGTTATTCCTCAGATCGACGATCAATTTTTTCATACCCTCATTTCGGAGTTTTACCAGACCTTCAGCAAATTCGTTGTAGGTTGTTGCTGAAAAACGATTCACGCTGATATACCCGATTTCATCAGTAATCATATATGAAACATCAACACTGTATAGAGGAATTTTATCCCGCACTATATCAAATTCAAAAAGATTTTTTTCTCCAATTCGATAAATGGTAACTTTTACATGTGTCCCTTTCGGACCACGTAATTTTTTGGGCACGTCCTCTCTCTTGATGCCTATGGCTGTAGTATCGTTGATTTTGACAATTTTATCGCCCGCAAGAATTCCGAGCTGCTCGCTAGGACCGCCGGCTACAGGCATCACAACAATTAAAGTATCATTAATAACATCGAATTCGACTCCGATTCCCTCAAAACTGCCTTGAAAATCTTCAGTCACCCTGGACATTTGTGACGCCGGAATATATATGGAATGCGGATCAAGATTCGACAGCATACCGGTAATCGCAGACTCGACAAGTTTGGGAGTATTAACAGTGTCGACATAAAATTTCTCTGCATATATAATAACATCCTTAAATTTATTTAGCTGCTCGAAAATATTATCACCAGAGATCAAACTGCTGATTTGCGTTCCCAATAAAAGGGCAAATATGAATAAAACACCCACACTTCTTAAAGAAAATCTTTTTTTCATGAAAAATCCTACAAGTAAATTTATTTTATCCTTTAAAATTATATCCAAAATCCTTATGAAAGTCAAATATCTATCGAATCGTTTTCCAATGATCGACAAGTGAGCGATGAAAAAATAATACACTGATAGCATTTAAAAACCAAAGGATGCTAATCCATAGATAACCATATTTTCGAAATCGTCGCGGAGATTCGAAAACGGTCAATGTTCTGATGAATTTTATCTTCCCGAACTTTTGCATACGTAAAAATAAATCGTAATCCTCACCGGCAGCAAATTTCGGATTATAACCACTGACGCGCTCGAAAATCTCTTTGCGAACAACATGACACTCGCCTCGCCCTGCTCCCATACCGAGTAGATTTAAAAACCAGAAATAACCATTATAAAAATTATGAAACATCCAATCTTTAACAAGCTGTTCTTCGGGATAAATATTCACATTACAAGTAGCGCCTACAACCGCTCGGTTTTTCATGGTGTCGGAAATCTCTAAAAAAAATCTTTGCACGTTTTCAATTAAAACATCGGCATTGATGAAGACAATAATTTCGCCTTCTGCAGCTTGGGCACCCCGATTTCTTCCAATAGAGATATTTTGTCTTTCTTTGTCGATGTGTGGAACGACTTTATCTGCAAGTCTTGCCGCTAATGTTAGGGTTTCATCGGTGCTGCCACCATCGCTAACTATTATTTCGAGATGAAATTGCTCACGAAGTGCCTGTGAAAATTGAGTTAATGTACGGGTTATTATTCTCTCTTCTTGAAGAGTTGGAATTACAATACTAATTAACGGAGTGTGTTGCAAAGACCCACCACTTTTCGAAGTATCAAAATAATTTCACTTTTTCTAATTACAGGGTGGATAACCACGGTTTACACACATCCTTCCGATAAAAGTAAATTCTTTTGGAGGGGCGGTAATATAACCAAGCCTCGGAAATATTTGTAATGATAATTCAATCACAAAATCTTCAGGATTTGAGCAAATGACGTTGTACCAACAATAACGTTTCATCGCATCTCCGAAATCCATCTCACTGGGAAGATAGAGCCCATCATCATTCCGGAGATCCCAATACGCATCCATCGAAAACCTCTGACCGGGCAACAGAATCATTTTTTTATTGTGAACTATCTCGCGGTTCGTTAGATTCTTTTCATTTAAATATAATGTCCGGAATCGAAGGGGTTTCCTTTTCCACCAAATCCTCATTGAACCTTTAACATCAACGCTGTCCCAAAATATTTCGTCATGTATATTTTCTCCGACAAGTGTGATGCGAACTTTTTGCTGACCGGGGCGTGCAATATGATCGTTTAATTGTTCAACCAGTGTAACATTTAACGCTAAAACTTTTTCTGGCGGAGTATATACAGGTAATGCCTCCTTGCAATGTGGACTAAAAAACACAACCAGTAGGATTATTAAAGATAGAATCGTTTGTTTTGTAAATCTTTTACATCTCATATCTTATTCCAATAGAAAAGCGACGAGGTTCGTAATATGCCGAAGGATCGCCAAGCTGTCCTCCGATTTTCCCATTTGAATCTGCCCACTTTGGATTTTTTGCATTAAAAAGATTTCTGATGTCACCGTACAGTTGAAATGACATCGAGCTGCCGAATGAAAAACGCCTGGAAAATTTCATATTGAGGTTATTATTTGCTGAGAGGCGTGCGTTGTTAGGTCGAAATGACATTGTAGTATCTTCTGCTGTATAACCATCTTTTGTCGGGAAATATGTATATGGTCTACCAGAGTTGTACGACCATAATATATTACATACGATATTATATGGTAAATTAGCATCTAACACAAGTTTGAGAGAATGCAATTGATCCCAGCTCAACGGATATGGCTCGTTTAATATTGGAAAACCCCATTGGTGTAAATTAATTCCTTGATTAACATAGTCGCTTACACCTTCAGTTCTCATCAGTGAATAAGAAATTGAGCCGGAAAATCTTTCTCCTGGTCTCCTTGAAAGAACGAATTCGAGACCCTCTGCCGTTGCGAATGCATTATTAACATATTCTGCAAAACCAAAATCACCTGCCGCCCGTGCTTTCGATGGTAAAAAAGTTTTTGAATCAATCTGGTCTATAAACTCTTTCTTAAAATATGTTACACTAAAAAGTGTCCTCTGATCAATTCCATATTTAATCCCGAGTTCCCATGCATGTGTTCGTTCCGGTTTTAGATCCGGATTACCGACCAACACACCTACGCCACTCCGCAATTGCTGCGGATTGATCCCCGAGTACAAATAATCGAATAATGGAAATTGGAAATAATGCCCATAGTTCATCACAAGCAGCATATCCCACATTAGTGGGAATGACAAACCCATTCGAGGACTCAACTGCTGTTTCAGTGATGCTTTTGTGTACTTGTTTACTTGCGATTGATATTGATTCGATCCAGTATCTGGATTGACATATTCAACGACCGGTCTTTCACTTTGCGGATCAAGGAAGTCCCATCTAAAACCAAGATTGACAACAGCGCCATCTTTATCAACCTCCAATTTTTCCTGGATGAATGCACCACCTGTTCGTGGGTAGTAGTGGTACATTGAGCTATAATTAAGAAGGGGTTCGTCCGGTATCACTTTTCCAAAATAAGTTTTTTGTGGCTCATATTTTATGACATCGGAGAATATATCGTATTGATTAATTTCAAAACCAGCTTTAAGAACATTATTTGCATTCGGTTGATACACGAAATCAATTTTCCCAGTGTAGATATTTTGCCTCGAATTTGACCACCAAGCTCTATTTCCTTTTACAACATATTCGAGAAAGAAATCATACTCATAAGCAGTCGTATCGATATCATTTTTATTTTTTCCAATGTTAGAGGTCAGATAGTAGTGACTCAAATTTAGTGAATAATGGAATTGTTTATTTAAGGTATGTCCGAATGTTAGGGTTGATCGATTAGATGAGCGATCCCTTGCCGGCAAACCATCGAGATTGAATCTCCAACTAAATTCATAATCACGCCACCGTCTGACAGAATAAATATCCTGCGCTGTAAGGTGAATCTTTGGCGATAACACATAATCCAGCTTTACCATCCCGCTGAGATCGGTTGAAACTGGAGATTTAAAAAAATTGTCAAAATCCTGCCACCAACGAGTATCAGTTGTTTGAAAAGTATTGGCGGAAAAAAAATAGAGCTTATCTTTAAATACTGGACCTGCTAAAGTTCCCTCAATCTCGGTTGTTTTATTGTGTTGATAATTCCAACCACCTGCTAACCAATTATCTTTCTCCATGCGTAATACTAAAGAGTGTTTGTTACTTCCGCGCCGCGTGATAATGTTGATTACTCCAGACAGCGCATTCCCATATTCAGCTTCAAATCCACCTGATTGAATTGAAAATTCAGTGATTGAAGTTTTTGGTATTGAACTTCCCATTCCACCCCCGATTACATCTTGCAGAGGCAAGCCGTCAACTAAATATACAACCTCTGTAGTCTTCCCACCGCGGACGTTACCTTCTGCGGTTACGCTTGGGAACAGTGTTATAATGTCTTGCACACTTCGTATAGGTAACTTCTCAACTTGCGATGAGCCAATGGAGAAATTTGTGCTTGTTACGTCTTTCTCTATTAATGGCCTCTCTGCAGTTACTTCAACCTCGCTCAATTCAATTTCAGTCGGGACAAGCTCGATTGAAATCCTCGTTCGCAATCCCACACGGACAACAACTGATTTATAAATCATTGGCTGAAATCCAACATTTGAGATACGAAGGTCATAAATACCTGCTTCTAAATTATTTAATTGAAAGTTCCCGTCCATGTCAGACGCTGTACCCTGCGAACTGCCAGCAACCATTACGGTTACACCAATAAGCGGCTCTCTTGTTTCTTTGTTTATCACTCTTCCTTCAAGAATACCGTTGGTTCCTGCGTAACCAGCAGTGAACGTAAAAAAAATAATAACAAGGGAAATGAAAAGTCTCATCGTTAATGCTCGGGTTTCATCTGTGGAAAAAATATCACATCCCGAATTGAATCTTGATTTGTGAATAACATAGTTAGACGGTCGATGCCTATCCCTAATCCCGCCGTGGGTGGCATACCATATTCGAGGGCACGCAGGTAATCTTCATCAAGTACTTGTGCTTCTTCATTCCCTTTTGCGCGCAATTTCATTTGCTCTTCGAAACGTTGGCGTTGATCAAGAGGATCATTCAATTCGCTAAACGCATTACACAATTCTTGTCCATTGACGATTACTTCGAATCTCTCTACTAATCCCGGTTTGCTTCGATGCTTCTTTGCAAGGGGCGACATTTCAATAGGATAATCAATAATAAAAGTCGGCTGAATAAGCTCTGGCTCTACTAACTCACTAAATATTTCATCTATGATCACACCGCTTCCGGCATTCGGTTCTACTTCGATGTGCAGTTTTTTCGCAATGCTCAACAATTCTGCTTCTTCTTTTCCTGATAAGTCATAACCAGTATATTCTCGAATTGCATCAAACATCGGGATTCGCTTCCAGGGAGATCTAAACTCGATTTCATGCTCACCCACTTTCCAGCTTGTAACTCCATTTACATCAACAGCGGCTGTACTTATTAGCTCCTCCACAAAATCCATCATCCAAAAATAATCTTTATATGCTACATATAATTCGAGCATAGAGAATTCCGGATTGTGAGAACGATCCATACCTTCGTTTCTAAAATCTTTGGCAAATTCATAAACACCATCGAAGCCGCCGACTATAAGCCGTTTAAGATATAACTCATCAGCGATTCGGAGAAATAAATCAACATCCAATGCGTTATGGTGTGTAACGAAAGGACGTGCAAAAGCACCTCCATACATTGATTGAAGAATTGGGGTTTCAACTTCTAAGTAACCATGACTATCGAGAAATCCACGAATTGATTGGAGAAGCCGCGTTCGTTTAATAAAAACATCTCGGACTTTTTCGTTAACAACAAGATCAACGTACCGCTGACGATATCGAAGCTCTTTATCTGAGAATGGATCGTACACCACCCGGTTCCCTTGCTCATCAATTTTCTCTTTCACAATGGGAAAAGGTCTTAACGATTTTGCCAAGACCTCATACCGACGCGCATGAATCGATACCTCTCCCAACTTAGTGCGAAAAACAAATCCTTCAACACCTATGATATCCCCGATATCCAATAATTTGAATAATTCATAAGCTTCACCGAGATCATCATGTTTAAGATAGACTTGAATCTTTCCCTCAGTGTCTTGAATATGGCAGAACGATGCTTTCCCCATTCGCCGTATCGACATGATCCTTCCGGCTACAGAGACGTTGTGTTGAGAACCATCATCTTTGAAATTTAAGATGACCTCTTGAGAGTAATCCGTACGATTATAATTATACGGATATGGATCAATATTTTTTTTAACAAGCTCATCGAGCTCAACCCTCCGACGAAGCATCAATTCGTTTAGTTCCTCGTGATGAGATTGCTCGGTAGATAATTGCTGATTGACATCCATGGTATTATTGATGGGTTAAAAACTTATTGTATCAAAAATAGCAAAAAAGTGCTTAATAAACAAGAAATCGGAGGGTAAAATTAACGGACAAGGAGCATTTTCTTCATATCAATAATTTCAGAGTTCACGATTAAACGCGCGAAATACAAACCACTCGGATAATCTTTCACATCCCATGTGACAGTATAGGCACCTGGTTGTTTCTTTTCATTCACAAGAATGGCAACTTCGTGGCCCAAAACATCATATATTTTTATACTCACTTGGCTTAAATCACGAATCTCAAATCTTAGTTCAGTTTTCGGATTAAATGGATTGGGATAGTTTTGGTAAATTATGGTCGACGTCGGAAATTTTGAATTAACGGGCTGTATAGATGTTACTGCCTGGACAGTCTGAAAAACCCCATTTCGATAAGTTCCTACAATGATATTCCTTTCATTATTCATTATCATGCTTAGTATCACTTTCCCTTGTAATCCAGCCGCTCTCCATTGTTGGCCGTTATTGGTTGACCAATAAAGTCCATTATACGTACCAGCTAAAACAT
Source organism: Bacteroidota bacterium (assembly GCA_030019075.1). Lineage (GTDB taxonomy): Bacteria > Bacteroidota > Ignavibacteria > UBA10030 > SZUA-254 > JASEHD01. Next base: position 12,774 of record JASEHD010000055.1, on the reverse strand, counting down.
TATTCTGTCCATCACAAAGTATTGAATACACATAAGTATTTGTAAACTGAGACGAAACCCAACTAATACCATTATCAAACGAGACGAACACTCCACCAAAAACACCAACATATACATCCCCAGCATCATTTACCGAAATTGTTTGAATATCGTCCCTCACTAAACCACAACTAATCCATGATACTCCATCATCAGTAGTTTTGAACACTCCATCGTTATCAGTCGCAACATAAACAATACCTGAATTGCTTCTTGCAAGAAAAAGAGCTTTTGAATTTACTAACCCTGATGATACCCAACTATTTCCATTATCAGTTGATGTATTAACTCCGACATCTGTTCCGATATAAATCGTGCCATTTATATTTATGATAACAAAATAAACAGGACCACGTCTCAGCCCATTCGTTTGACGAGTCCATGTGGAACCGTCATCAAGTGATTGATATAGCCCATTATCCGTTCCAGCATATAGGGTTGTATTGTTCTCATTGAATGAATAAATATTATTAGGAACCAAACCATAAGGAAATTGCTGCCACGATACACCATTGTTAGTGGTTTTAAAAAGCCGATTACCTAATGTACCTGCAAGTATTGAACCTGAATGAGTGTACCAAACCGCTAAGACATCGATATTCCGCGGACTATTTGCAATCCAGCTTTCACCGTAATCTGTAGATTGGTAAATGCCTGTTGTGGATATTGTTGTTATTAACGTCCCAAATTTTGTTAATAAAAGATCACCATAATAATTTTCAGTCGGACCTAAGTAATCCCATTGTTCGTTTTTTTCATCATAACGATAAATACCTTTATTTGTTGAGGTATATATAGTCTTCACACTATCGCAAACGATTTTTGAAATCGTTTTATCAGATAGACCTAAGTTTGTCCAATTTCTTCCCTGATCCGTTGTTATAAAGATACCTCCACTTACATCAGATGTCGGACTTGCACCAATAATTATTGTATTATCATGCGAGATACATACATCACGGACAGTCCGGGCTGGAAGATTGTGTTTCCATGTTACACCATAGTCTGTTGAAATTAGAACACCCTGTCGATAACCACCATCTAAAATAAAATTATTTGCATGATCTATCCACAAAATACTAGCGCCATATGAATTGGAGATAAGTGTCCCAATACTATCCCAGGTTTGGCCATTATAGCGAACTAAATGAGATCCAATCAAATACCGTCCGACACCTGAACGATAACCATAAATAGTATTCAATCCAAACACTATCCCTGAATCGGAAATCTTATAACTCGTATAACCTGAAAAATCTGATGTTTGAAGAATAAGATTCCATGTTTCTCCATTATCCGTTGAGAGATGCACTTGCTCAGGAGTGCGAGTGTACGGCACATCGCGACTTAGAAGAAAAAGATTTTTATTATTCGTAAATTCATAGATCGTACGAGCAGGTAATGCCATCTTCTCCCAATTCCAGCCACCATTAGTCGAGAAAAATAAATTCCGACCCTCTACACCGAATAATTTTCCGTTCACACCTTCTTTTAAAATTTCAAATCCAGTCGGACCGTTAATATCTTTCCATGTAAATGTCTGAGCAGGAGATGAAACTGTGAATATTGTTGTAATGAGTAAAAGATAATTGATATATTTCATTTTATTCTTTGCATCAAGCTTAATATTTTATATATAATATTCGTAAAAATGTCAATCACTTGCAAATAAATCATTCTAATCTTTTCTGATTGTCTCAATTTTAACATCATTCATCAACCGTGCTACAGGGTAGAGGTTTACATTTTTATCCCACCATGGTGAGCGTTGATAGAAGAAATTCAAACGTGCAAATGGACTTTTGGCGAACGTTGTATCCGCTTGAAGTTTCGATTCAAATTCTTTTTTTAATGTGGAGTCTTTTGTGAGCATCTCTCTTGCCATCGGTTCCATGACGTAATCTTCAGTGTACTCTTTCTGCTCAAAAACTGCATCAAAGAACCCCCAAGCGATAAAAGCATCGGGAGCTTCTGGTTCAAGTGCATATATTGCTACACGGGCTGCTCGTTGATTCAATCGTACAACGGCTGTGCCTGCCGGGAACGTTCGCTTTTCATTCAGCTTCTCTACATTGTATGTAACGGGATGCCTTCCTTCATACGGGTTTTGCTGCCACTTTACATTCGAAAATCTGTACATCTCAACTTCAAGCTCAATCTGATTTTTCAATCGATCAACTTTTACTCCGTGAAGCTTCAAACGGTTTATAACTTCTTGCCACTGTGAAGGAATTATATATGCGACTGGCGGCTCGATAGTTTTAGAAACTACTACACTGTCGTAATGTGGAATATCGGCTTCGAATGGTTCCTTCGTATATTTTATCCAGGTGTCGCCCGAGATGTCGCTTGGCTCATTAGTTTGTGTGAAACCTAAATAATGAAAAGTCCGATTGGGAACATCGACGGTTTGAAAACGAATCGGTAATGGTTTATCAACACCATTAATAGTTTGTTCATCAGCTTCATCCGTTGCCCTCCTTAACGACTTGTATTCTTTATTCATCAATTCCAATGTGGCAATGATTGTTTGGTATGTCCCTTCGACGCGCGATTTATAATCTTTCATCATGTGTGTTTCAATAAGCAGCGCTGGACGATTATGAAGTGCAACGTACGGAGTCGACAACCGTGGAGGTGCTACACCACTTTGTAAGCCCTTCAGCGGATCGAGCCGATCTCGAAGTGAAACGTATGGGGCAAGCGGAACACCATTTGTTTTCAACGATAAAATCATCGGAACATATTTATCATTTACCCACGAACGCACCGGCTCCGCAATATTCATATATCTTTCAATTCCGAAAGTTACGATATGTTGATAATCAGCCCCGTTGGTGACGTGTGCATCTATAAAGAAATCTGGCAGCCACTCGTTGAACATCTTAAGCCATGCTTGCGTTTCGGGTGCATCGGCTTTCATATAATCTCGATTGAGATTAAGATTTTGCCCGGTAACTCTCCAGCCCATTTCTTCAGGACCATTTTGATTAATGCGATTGTAGGGTCCAAATCGTTCATGTCCGTCTACATTATAGATCGGGATAACAAGTAAGATGACATGATCAAGTAGATTTGATTTCGTTTTGGTGATAGCAATGTCGCGCAGCAACATAAGGCAAGCATCTTTTCCATCAATCTCGCCAGCGTGTATTCCATTTTGTACAAGAAGAATTGCCTTCTCAGTTTTCTTAGCTTTGTTTGGAGTAAAAGCTTTATCTTTCGAAGCTACAACAAGAACAAGGTCTCTACCTTCAGAACTTTTACCAAAATTTATTACTCTAATCCATGGTGAAGCATTTTCTAACCTTCGATAAAACTCCATTGTCTCGGCATAGCGAGGAGTTTCTTTGAAGCCGCTTTGCTCATAATATGTCAGCCATTCGTCGGGGATGGACTGAGCGAATACTCTTGATAATAGTGATAGAACAAAGAATATTTGAAATACAACTTTCATATTGAATAACAATGCAATTGATTAAAACGAAATGACTTTGATTTCTTTAATCGAATTAAACCGTTCGTCCCTCGTAATCAGTGCTGACTCGTGCTCTTTTGCTGTTGCAGTGATTATGGCATCAGGTAATTTCATCCGATAAATTTTTCGGAAGTTCACTATAGAATCAATTAGTTTCTCTGCGTTCACTTCAAGACCTATAACATCTAAGCGTTTTAAAAAAGACTGAAACAACAACTTATCAGATTCAGTAAGATTTGGAAATGAAAGAATTTCTAATTGTGTTATAATTGAAATTCCAATCCATTTGGCATTTTGGAGAAGGTTTTGAAGTTTGTTATCACCTTTTAGAAGAGCGACTACAGCATTCGTATCCAGTAAGTATTTATTGCCATTCATTGCGTATCTGACGCTGCTCTATCAAAGGATCACCATTCCATTGCAACTTGCCAACTAGGTCTGAAAAATCGTACTTTTGCTTCCGGGTTGTATCCTCTCTTTCAACTGAGATTATTATTATTTCGACCTCTTTGGCTTGAAAATCCTTTGGGAGTTCTATAAGAATTTGACCATCTTGAACATTTATTATTTGCCGCAATACATTCATATCTTTTTATCCTTTATAATAATTAATATACGACTATCTGAGATAATTTCAATAAATGCAGTGAACATTGAGAAAATGCAAACCACAATTTTCTTATCGAAGTAAAACAAGCTTCATTGTTTCAACATAATTGCCTGCACGTAGTTGATAGTAATATACACCGCTCGGCATACCCGTCGCATTCCACTGCTTTTGATACTCACCTGGTTGCAGTTTCTCAGAAACTAAAGTTGCAACTTCCTGCCCAAGCAGATTGAAAATTTTGAGTGATACAAAACCGTAATCCTTAATCTGGAATCTGATGTTTGTGAAAGGATTAAATGGATTAGGATAATTTTGCTCGAGTGTATATTCTTTGGGCAAAGTATTTCCATCTTGCAATATAGATTTAACTCCATCCCAGTCCCATCCGACGATTTTAGCGTAAATATCCAATCCCTTTGAGCGGCGGTTATCAGTCCAGGTAAAAATTATATTTGAATTATTAGCTGAGACCGCTGGTCCTTTTTCTCCAGGATTTGGACCATCTGCTACAATTCGGTAGTTTGCTTCACGTGCAGTACCATCTGTGTAGTATCGCTGACCAATTATATCTGTATTAATTGAATCAATCCGATCTTCCCATACGACCACAAAATTACCGTCTACGTCAATTGCTATCGAGGGAACTGCTTGGACTGAATCCCCACCACCTCCATTTACTTTTACATTACTCCCTTGTAAAATTCCACTCAAATTGTATCGCTGGTAATATATATCAGGATCAAGATCACCATTTCTACGATCATCCCAGACAATCACAAAATTCCCACTTCCGTCCATTGCTATAGAGGCATCAAATTGATGTGCAGTGCCTACATCGTCATTAGCTTTAGTATTACTACCCTGTATAACACCAATTGAATCATACCTCTGATAATATATATCAAAGTTATGATCACGAGCATCCTCCCACCCGATTACAAAATTCCCATTCCCATTCATTGCAATAGATGGATACCTTTGATCTTCGTTCCCAATATCGTCATTAACTTTTGTATTACTACCTTGTTTAATTCCACTCGAATTGTACTGCTGATAATATACATCATCATTACCATTCCGTCCGTCCATCCAAGCAATCACAAAATTCCCGCTTTCATCAATTGCGACAGAGGGAACCACTTGTTCAGACAAACCTATATCATCATTAACCTTTATATTACTACCTTGTGGAATCCCATTTGAATTGTAACACTGACAATATATATCATAATTACCATTCCTCCCATCTGTCCAGACTATCACATAATTTCCATTTCCATCGATAGCTACTGAGGGACGGTAATTATTCGTAGTTCCAACATTGTCATTTACTTTTGTATTAATGCCTTGTGCAACTCCATTTGAATGATAGCGCTGGCAGTAGATATCATAATTACCATTCCTCCCATCTGTCCAGACTATCACAAAATTTCCACTTCCATTCATTGCTATGGAGGAAAGAAATTGCCAGGTAGTATCTGTTACATCATCATTAACAAGAAAATCATCAATTAATACATTTTGCGCAATTATATTTACATTAAATAAACTGAGCAACAAGAAAAAAAATAATGTATATTTCATAAGATTTCTCCACCTACATTTATTAAAATTAACATTTTAATTAATTTATCTTCCATTATCTGGCTTAGTGCTACTCACTTTGGAAGTGGATCGCCTTTTGATTACTTAGTATAAAAATCAATCACCCTGTTAATCGCTGCGGTGCAGACAGGGTCAAATCCAACCAAGCTCAGCGAAAACATTCTACAATCAACAGAAGGTCGGTAGATTCCTTCCGAGACATAACCCGCACCTTCGAATGCACCAACTTTGCCAGCATATTTCGTTGTCTTTAAAATATTCTGCTCAGCATCGTACAACGGTTTACGTTTCTCATAGTAATCAGGTGCAAGCCGATCAAGCTTTGCCCGCAAACGTCCGAGACTATCGTATTGAGATTTTTCCCATGGGGTTGGTAATGGCGTTCCTTCTTCCATCAAGTATTTCCACTTAAGATTTTTCTTATCCACAAGAGCTGTCAGATTCGGCTCCCACGGTTCGACACCCTTTTGATACATATCGACATAAGAAACCTGTGAGCTATAATACTCATCACCCAATCCACCAAACGAATGTCCAAATTCATGCACATACACATAATCCATCTGCCAATCCATGCCCGGCGCGTCGCCCCTTGTGAACGTTGTTGTATAAAGATTGTAAATACCGCCGCCGCCATAACGATTATCATTGATTAGAATATTGACAAAATCATATGGTGCGGCTGCACATATATCTCGTAATGATTTATTGTCTTCAGTAAGTATATATCGTGGAGAGCCGAATGTATTATACATCGCACCGAGTGCTGTGTTCTTCCAAATATTTTTATCGGGTTTATCAATACCAGAATCCTGCGAGGCAACTTCGATTGTCCAGACATTAAAATCTTTCTTCCTCTCTTTAAATGGACTCGTTGAGAACATTACATCGTTGAAGTGCTTGGCATCTTTTCGAAATTTTTCCATGTCTTCCTTCCGATAACCATCTCCAACAATTACTTTATCAACTTTCTCATGTGAATCTCCACTCTTCATCAATGGAACAACTTTGTATGCCACCGGTTTCTTCTCACGATTAACTTGAGTGGGATCATTAGGATCTATCACCGTAGAAAATATCTCGTGGAAGCCCATTTTCTTATCTCTTCTACAAATTACCAATTGGATTTTATTTTTGGGAAAAGGAAGCCGAACCGACTCGTGAAATGTTTTGTATATCCCTGCCAAAGCTTCATCCGTCGTTTGCCATTCCTGAAATACTGATGAGTAACCACGGGAGAAAATCATCTGTGTAGTTGCAGCATCAAAAACACGTACCATGTATTCACCCATATTCAATACATCCACTAAATTTTGAGTGCTGCCCGCCCAGGGACCTTCTTCATATACTTTATCGAGACTGATTGTTTCAGTCCCTTTCGTACCGGTATGGTAGTAATCTACCCGCATTGTCTTATTAAAGAAAAACTGATCAAACGATTGAGAGAATGTGAGTTGTGAGTAGTTGAGTAATGAGTAGATGAGTATGGAGTATTTGAGTAGAGAGTATTTAAAATTTTTCATAAATATTCCTTTGAGATATTAATCAGAAATTTACTATTAAAGAATGTTCACAAAAACATATACGAGAATTGCAATAATGACAATCAAGAGAAAGAATGCAATTACTTTTGACGTGAACCAGAGAATTTTTATCGGCAGCCAGATGGGAAGCGTCAAAATTTTCAACAGCGTTTTCATCGTCCTGTTATGGACTCGTGGTGGATGTTGGTGCCTGATTCCCTTCAGGGACTATCCACCATGCCAATAAATAACCAATAAGAAATGGAATAATCCCCGTCGCCAGTGCAAGAACTACAAATACCAAGCGGACGATGGTTGGATCAGCATCCATCATCTCACCAACACCACCGCAGATACCTGCAATCTTTCTATTTGATGTAGAGCGAAAAAGTTTTTTCACGGTTTTATCCTTTAAAATTCATAATAAATATACAAACTATCTCACGATATTCAAATCGGAATATTTAAAAAAAATCCTTATCTTATGTACCCTTAATCCAATATTCCATAACTCCAATACTCCAATGAATATACTTGTACTTAATTGCGGTTCTTCTTCAGTAAAATTTCAACTAATTGAAACCGACCTACCGATAATCGAGAAAAATGCAGACAAATGCTTAGCCAGTGGTAATATCGAGCGAGTTATCGGGCAGGCACTAATAACATTGCAATCAGAGGGTCAGCCGAAAATCAGAAAAGCTGAACCAATCAAAGAACATATAAATGCGATTGATTATATCCTCCGATGGCTAATATCGCCTGAATCAAAAATAAATAATATAAATTCATTAGCTGATATTCACGCTGTGGGGCATAGAGTTGTACATGGTGGAGAAAAATTCACAATGTCGGCACTTATTACCGACGAAGTAATCGAACAGATTGAAGACAGCATAGAGCTTGCACCGCTACATAACCCGGCTAATCTGAAGGGTATCATGGCAGCGCGTGAGCTGTTAGGTCCAGGTGTTCCTCAGGTCGCCGTGTTTGACACTTCGTTTCACTCGACAATGCCTGAGACCTCTTATCTTTATGCAATTCCATATCAGCTTTATCGAAGACATCGGATTCGGCGTTACGGTTTTCATGGTACGTCACATCGTTATCTTGCCTATCGGTATCGTCAGCTAATGGGTTTGAAACGTGAACAGGTAAATATTGTTACACTGCATCTTGGCAATGGCTGCTCGGCGTGTGCAGTTAAAAAAGGTGAATCGCTCGACACTTCTATGGGCTTCACACCACTTGAAGGTTTAGTAATGGGTACTCGCGGCGGCGATATGGATCCTTCGATAATTGAATTCATTCGCAATAAGGAAGGAATGAGTGTTCGAGAAATCGATACCATGTTCAACAAACAGTCAGGTTTACTCGGCATCTCTGGTTTGACTAACGATATGCGCGAGCTTCTTGCAGAAGAAAAAGAGAAAGACGACAGACGCGCCAAACTTGCGATTGATATATTCTGCAATCGGGCAAAGAAATATATCGGGGCTTACCTTGCCGAGATGGGTGGGGCTGATACAATAGTATTCAGCGGTGGTATTGGTGAAAATAGTCCTCTTATCCGCTCAAGAATTTGCAAGGGCTTGGAATGGATGGGATTATCAATTAATAAAGAAAGAAACAACTCAATACAGCATGGAAAAGAAGGAGAGATTTCAACATCCGATTCAAAGTTGAAAGCATTCGTGATTCCAACGAATGAAGAACTTTTGATTGCACGCGATACTGTGCGGGTAGTAAAGAATGCGCCAAGGAGATGGTGAGATTCGATTGCGGATTGTGGATTTAGGATTGAGGATTTAAATCACCTGCTAGGAGTGAGTGTAGAAGTCCGACTTCTATCCCGATTTTACTAAGCCAGAAGTCGGACTTCTGATTTGATAAAAAAATTACAGTTGAAAATTAAACGGAGCCAGTATTAACACCGACTCCGTCCTTTCTTAATTCCGCCAATCAATATTGCAGGATTATTTACTGCTGTGCTAAATGTCCTTATTTGAGAAGCAGCATCTTCTTTAAATCCACGAAAGTTTTTGTCTTACTCTCGCTTACAATGCGGTAGATATAGACTCCGCTTGCAAGTCCTTCGGCAACAAATTCAAACTCATGCTGGCCTGCTTCCAATTCTTCCTTGTCCAAAACCGCAAACACTTCCCTGCCGAGCATGTCATAGACTTTCAGTGTTACAATGGCATCGTCCGGTAAATCAAATCTGATTGTTGCCGTTGGATTGAATGGATTGGGATAACTCTGTTCAAGACTGAACTCTTTTGGCAGAGTTTTAGCTTCGATATTATCCGGCGGTGGGGGGGGGAAGTTCATCGACGTTAAATCGTACCCGTGTTTTTGTTAGCTTCATAGTTCCTGACGATGACATTATCAACTGTCCCGATTGCTGAGTCTTAACCCAATAGGCTTTCCCCTGATGTATCGTATCAGCAATTACGTATGAAGTCCCATTATATTCGAAGAAATTTGAGATCACTATCAAATCTGGTTTTTCAACAATATTGTCAATATCAACAGGATAAGAAATAGAGCCAATCATATTCCAACCAGCGTTAACATCAATTGTATCATGTTCTATGATTGAGCCGAGCATTTGGATTGTCGTTTCATCCGGGAATTTCAACCAGAAACCGATACCATTCGATAGTGTGTCAATTGGGACATAGCTCCCAGCATATTTAAAAGCATCAGAGATTGAGGTTGGATAGAGTTTTACCTTGGCATAATCAGTAACAATAAGAGGAACAGAGAGCATGTTCCAACCTGGTGAAACGCTAACTGGTATAAAGCTACCGATACGATTCTGTACAGTATTTGTCATGACGGGTGGATTGAAATCAAAATAAATTCCCGCGCGATTCAAAATATCAGAACCGACCGGAGTACCAGGCAACGGCACAATTTTGAATTCGACAAAACCTTGACTTCCCGGTTCATTTACATTGCTGTCGGGCAGCATGATATCTGCAAATGTAAATGTTACTGCCCCATCGCCCTGAATATCGTACGTGTATGGATGACTGCTTGCCCCAGGATTGAAAGTGAATAAATCAAGATCGCTATCTAATGTATCACGAATTACAATATTGAACGCAGTATCTGTGCCCACGTTTTGGAAATCGATATGATATCTAAGTGTATCTGTTACTAAAATATATCCATAAGGTCCAATCCCAACCGGAGTAACTAACTTTTGATTTGGATCCCAAGAATTTACGACAACTTGTGTTTCCTGATCATCGTTATTCTTATGATATACATCTGAGTCAGTCGTTGTTATCTTAACTGTTGACGTCAAATGCTCGCCACCTATGAATGTCGGAGGTTCTTCAAGCAAGACAGATAACGAAATCCATCCTATATCACCCGGGCCTATTGTTCCGAGTTCCCATATTATTTCCCTGCCTACCTCGTTCACACTTGTATGCGGGGGATACGCATCATACTGATAAGTTGTGTTCTCCGGATAATAAAATTTTACTGTGACGTTGTTTGCTGGTTCAGTGCCTTTGTTTTCATATTTAATACCATATTGCTTTATTCTACCAGGACGGGCAATTCCACCTGCTACATCGATACTAACATCGAAAATACCTGATTGGCGACGATTGCCAAAATCAATTCCAGTTATTGGTGTGATTCCATCATAGTTGATTGTATAAATATGGTCCGGCAAAGGACAGGCATGATCCCAATAATCTTTCACTCCCTCCTTAACTTCGTATGTCCCGGCAACAGGTAAAGTAAATTTATACAATCCATTATCGTCCGTAACCTTTACATCCCAATAAGTAGAACTTGTGGACCTTGCTTGCACTTTCCATCCTTTAAGTCCAATCTGATTGGCAGCGCAGGTAGTGTTCGCATCATCAAACACTTTACCTCTTATAGAAAATGGCTTGATAAATTGTGTGGAGCGATATACTCCAGCCCCTTCAGTACCGAGGAAAACCTCGCCGGTTGCATTTGCGGCTATCGCTTTGATCCAGATAAGCACCGGTAAACCACTGTTTTTATTTTCCCAGGTTGTTCCAAAATCTTGTGAAACCCATACCTGTCCATCGATAGTACCGGCAAAGACATATCCATCCTGTCCCTCTGCAAGCGATGTTACCTCGCCTGACGTAACTAATTGTTCATTCCAGTTTGAACCATTGTCTATTGATCTCCATAACACATCTTGGGAACCTGCAAGGAGATTACCGTTTGAAAGAGCTAATAATGGAGAGTACTCAGTAAGTCCTGGTGGAAATTCCAAACCACTCCAGTCAATTCCATGATTTGTCGAACGAAATAATTCGCCATTTGCAGAAACGAAAAGATGACCATAAGCATTGAGAGTGATTGCTCTTACTTCAACCCCTTCAATGTCTGTTCCGACACCAAGCATGTTCCAAATTTCTGAATATGTACTTGAAACAATAAGCCCAGCCGCTGTCCCGGCTAAAATTTTCCCGCTGAATGAACCTTCTCTGGGTACTGCTAATGCGTAAACGATTTCCGCTCCTTCGGGAAGTGTTGTGCTGAACGAGCTCCAAGTACCCCCATCGGAATAAAATATTCCACTACCTTCCGTTCCAACGAATGCACGACCTGAGGATGTATAGGCGGCTGTTGTAACCCAGGTATTCGTTAAGCCGGTATTATCAACCGTCCAGCTTACACCGTTATCATCTGAATAAGCGGTACCTTCACCGTACATCCCGGCAAGGAGTCTTCCGCTCGCCGCCGAATGAATCGCTAACGCAGAAACGTCAGTTGCTACTAAACCATCATTGAAAGAACTCCAGTTATCTCCATCATTCATAGAACGATAGACACCCGGGCTTCCGATGTACACAGTGCTTGCACCATAAGTTGCTAACAGCATGAATGATGCACTGGGAAGACCATTAGTAACAAGCGACCAGCTACCGCCGTCATCATCCGATCTGAAGACTTGGGAAGGATGCGTTGCTGCAAAAATTTTACCCGTCAAAGAATTAATAGCAATCGGTGATAGTTTTTTACCGCCTGACGGCAATGCAGTAATCCGTGTCCAGTCAATTCCATCATACGAAAAGAATGGGCCTATATATGTACCCACGTAAAGTTTTCCACTTGTTGGATGAACTGCAATTTCTACAATTTGTTTATTAGTAAGGTTGGGGGTCGAGAGATCCGTCCATGATGATGAAGCGTATTCAAATACCCCATCTCCATTGGTGCCAGCGTACAAATGAGTTCCGGAAACATTGAATGCAAGTGAATTAACATTTGTAACGAGCACACCGCCGGTTACAGGCGACCATGAACCACCTGAATATTTCCAGACACCGTCAGAATTCCCCGCATACAATTCATCTGTTAAGGGATGAATAACAAGAGGGACTTTCATTCGGGTTGCCATTCCCGGTATATCGGAAAGCTGTGTCCATATGCCGCTTGCGAACTCGAAGACTTCCGTCCTGTTCGCGGCGAACAAACGACCGTCAGAAGCTCTTATGACGAGTCCTCTTGCA
>JASEHD010000054.1 GCA_030019075.1 Bacteroidota bacterium | reverse complement strand
ATCGAATATCAAAGAAAATGTTATTATTGGAGTAGAACATCATGAAAAAGAAAATAATAAAAAATCTCTTTAAGATAATTTTCATCTGTTATTTTATCACGATCAATAAACTAAATGCTCAAGAATGGGTTAAAGTAAACCCTATTTTTGATCCGCCGGGTAATTACAATACATATACTGGTTGTTTTGTAAATGAAAGAATTGGATGGTGGATTACAGGCCCACATGGTAAACTTTGGTTCACGACGAATGGGGGGTATCTCTGGACAAAATCATTGGATAGTATCTGGGTTGACTCTGGTATTGAATTTGTCGATTCTTTACATGGCTGGGTTGTGGGACTAGGTTTACCTAATCAATATTTATGCATTACAAAAGACGGTGGTAAAAATTGGAGTAAATCTTTAACCCCAATAAATATTTTTTGCTGGACATTTTTTGATTCACTAAATGGTTTTGCTGGCGGTGAAGATACTATTTATGCTACAATAGACGGAGGAGTAACATGGCAAGCCCAGACAATAGAACCGGGGGTACGATTTGGGATTATGGATATTTATTTTGTTGATAAGAAAAATGGATGGGCCGTTGGCGGAAGCAGTACCATCTGGGATGCGGGAATCATTCTTAATACTACAGACGGCGGTAAATACTGGAAGATAAACGAACATCCGTCCGGTGTTACCGGTTATGCAGTTTATTTTACTGACAGTTTACATGGATATGTTGTAGGCTCAAATCCACCATTTTTTGAGGGAGTAATATATGTTACAAGCAACGGTGGTGTTAGTTGGATAATTCATTACTTGCCATGCACGTGGTTAAATGACGTTGTCTTTACCGATGATAGTACCGGATGGGTTATAGGATATGATGGTTTTATATGGAATACTACAGATAGAGGATTAAACTGGAAAAGAATTGAGAGCGGCACTACTTCTCATCTATACCGCATTTTCTTTTTTGATAGTGGAAGAATAGGGTACATATTAGGGGCAGACAGTACTATACTTAAGTATGATAAAACTGTAGGCATAAAGGAAGAACAATCACTAAACGAACTATCGTTTAAATTACATCAGAAATTCCCCAACCCATTCAATCCTCTCACAACTATCAAATACGATTTATCAGAGGATGTCCACGTAACGATTAGAATCTATGATGTCCTTGGTCGTGAGGTTGTAACACTTGTGGATGATTTTCAGGATGCAGGATACAAGTCGGTGAACTTCGATGCAAGTAATCTACCGAGTGGCGTGTATTTCTATCGCATGACAGCAGGTCACTATGCAGATATCAAAAAGATGATCCTGCTGCGGTAGTATCAAACAATAATTGTTAAAATACTAAAGCCGATCCATTTACGGGTCTGCTTTTTTTATACACAATTCTACTTCATTTGGGGGTCACTCTCTTACATTTGCCTGAGAATACCAAGAGGATCTTTCAAGGTTTATTTCAATAACGCATTAATAGCTTCAGCGAACTGTTCCTTTGAGCGGACACCGACAATGGTTTGAGCAATCTTGCCATTTGCATCAATTAAAAAGGTAGTTGGTATTACTCTTACATTTCCATAAGCTTCTTCAATATCCTCATTCGAAATGACGATCTGAAATGAGATACCTTTATCTGCTACAAAAGACCGAACTTCCTCAATTGCATTTGATCCGCGATCGGTTGAAATGCCAAGAAATTTTACATTTTTATCAGCCATCTCCTTGCTAAGAGCAATCAAGTCGGGTATTTCACGCTTACATGGTCCACACCAGGTTGCCCAGAAATTGATAAGCGTAACTTTTCCTCTGAAAGAATCAAAGTCAATTGTTTTTCCCGATTGATCTTTCCATGAAAAATTCGGGGCCATGTTATCTCGTTTTGAAACGCTCATGATTTCGGAGACGTTTGAAGCTTTCCCAGAGATAGGATTATTTTTTGTACCTTCTTCTTTTTTATTTGAACAACCTGTAACAAGTAGAAGAGCTAAAAAAGATATGATTATACTTTTTTGGATCATATTAAATATTTACTCACTTTCAGTTATGAATGATAATAGAATACTTATGAATTGTCGGTGGATAACGCAATCTGTTGTAAAATCCGATCTTTCAGAAAAGTTGGTGGTGAAATTCGATTTACGCGGCGTTGGACAATTGATTTTGTTGCACGCTCAAGCTCAAAACATAAACAACAAATCGGACATATAACGATATGATGCCTAAGCACGGGTTTCGCATTTTCCTCCAGCTCACCGTCTATTTCAGTGGTAATTAATTCGAGAATCTCTTTACAATTCACTTAAGATTTTTCAGTGATATATCCATGTTCTTTTGCATATTTCAATAACTTTGATTGCAGCATTTTCCTACCCCTGTGTATTCTCGACCTGACAGTTCCGATCAGGCAATCAACAAACTCAGCAATCTCTTCATATTTCAATCCCTCGATGTCGGAGAGAATCACTGCCGTTTTAAATTCCTCGGGCAGAGATTCAATCGCTTGTGCAACATCATCTTCCAACAAACCGCTAAATATTTTTTCCTGTAAATCGTTCTGGTCAACGTATCGATCCCGAATTGTGTTATAAAAATTCGCTATCTCTTCATAGTCAACCGTGTTCGGCTCTTTTGATTCTTTTCGATAGCGATTGATGTACGTGTTTTTCATTATTCTGAACAACCATGCACGTATGTTAGTTCCCTTCTCATACTTATCCCAGAACCGAAACGCTTTCAGATATGTCTCTTGCACCAGATCGCTGGCATCGGCTGAGTTACCCGTCATTCTAACAGCATAGTTATATAGTATGTCCATGTGTGGAATTGCTTCTGCTTCGAATTCAGGATGTTTTTTTTGTAATAGGGTATTGTTCATTTATTATGATAATACGAAAATGTGAAATTAGGAGCAAGAAAAGAACTAATGATTCTTGTCTTTCACTATTTTAAAAAGGTCATCTTTCTGCCGATAACATTATTGTCTGCAACCCATCGAACGAAATATGTTCCGGATCCCAATCCAAATCCGTCAAATAATATTGCATGGTAACCCGGTGTTTGAACTCCATCAAAAAGGTTAACGACATGCTGACCTGCGGTGTTGTATATATCCATTGTCATGTAAGATGATCTATGGAGTGTATACGGAATAATTGTTACGATGTTAAATGGGTTTGGATAGTTTGGTAAAAGTTCGATATTCGGTGGAGTTGGCAGTAGGTTGTTTCGTTTTTGCGCGAACCGCTCAGCGTAGAATTGAATTATGTTACAGATTACGCTGTCGTTTGGATAAGAGAAAGCATAGCCATCGTTATTTGGTCGGCTGTCGTACACGAATTGCCATAAAAGCACGCCGGCTGTTGTTGAGTAAAGCGCTTCGTTAAATGCTGCCTCATAGTATTGTGCCGGTTTTTTCCATTTGCCAACTTCGCCTAAAACAAGTGGTTTCTGAAATTCTGCTGCAATCCGATTGTGATTTCTGAGCCATTGTATGCCTTCGATTCCAGTCATACGCCAGTGGTCGGGATAGCAATGGATACTTCCAATATCGATGTTCTGAAGTTGTATATTACGCAAGAACGAAACGCCGGCAGATCCATCAAAAAGCCACGACTGATCGTCATATAAATGTGGATCGTAATAACCTGAACGTGATACTTCTAATCCTTCTTCACCTGATGATACGAGATGGTTACGATCAATTGATTTTATAAACGTGGATATTTCATCAAGCCAATTTGTTACAACCATTCCCGTTCTATCGGATGAACGCGGCTCGTTCGCAAGCTCCCATACGAGAATCACCGGATCGTCTTTGTAGAGGATATCCGTGATAGTGTTCTTCCGGTGTAATAGCATCAAAATATAATCTTTATACCATTGTTTGATAGTTGAGTTTGTATAAAATTCGTCGTGTGTAAATGTGTCTGATACAACAACCCTGTAGAATCTTCCATCAACTCCGGTTATTATTTGCTGCTCGATCTTTTTTAATGTTTGATTCAGATATGGACCTCGTTCAGCGTACCAGCGGACGTATTGATTCATTCCACCATAATCTTCCCAGTTGTTGACAAGCGGAATAATTAGCCGGATTGAGTATTCCTTCGCTTTCGCTATTACATAATCGAGAGCTTTCAATCCCTCCTCACTATAATTTCCGGGAGAGTGTTGAATAACGGCGGCATTTGAGTTGTCGGGAGAATCGAAAAATCCCCAAGTTCGGATTGTAGTAACGCCGAGTTGTTTTGCTTCTTGAAAAACTTCGTTAAGGTGAGCTGTATCTCCGTATGCAGCAAGGTTTTGCAGAAAATAACAATTGACACCGATAGCGTAGAAGGGAAGATCGTTCAGTATTAGACTTGTGCCTGAGCGCGTGATGAATGAGCTATCTTGAGAGAGCAGTGGGGGATTTATGAAGATGAATAAAAAAATCCACTTAGAAACAAGCATGACACACCATTGACGAAAGGTGCGATGTCGACGAAGGTTTATACCGCTTTCACTTTTTGAAAAGGTATGCACATTCTTTCCGCTTTACTTCTATACCATCATGAATCAGATAAGTGTCGCCTTTCCAGATTGAAGCACCACCATATTCGCCTCGCTTGTTGATGGCATAAAATGTTACCCCATGTTTGAAGCGACCCTGATCATCTTGAAGACGTTTCTCTCTGCATCTTTCATTGACACGCTTACATGCCAACAAGCAAGCTTCTTCAGGTGATTTCCCCTGTCGCATCCACTCAACTATCATCGCTGAACTGAGGTTAAGGAGATTTGCCTCACCGCGACCTGTTGAGCCGGCAGAGCCAACTTCATTATCGCAGTACAAACCAGCACCAATGATTGGTGAGTCACCAACTCGTCCCGGTATTTTAAATGCCAATCCGCTCGTTGTTGTTACACATGAAAGATTGCCGTAGGTATCGAGTGCACTTATATGTATTGTTCCATAGTGACGTAAATATTTTTCGTAAATTTCTCCAATGTCCGTATCTTCAATTGAGTGTGGTGGAAGCCAGTCGTCTTCTTTATTTAAATTTTCTTTACATTTCAGCCATGCTTCGCGTGCCCGCTCGGTAAGTAAATCTTCTTCCTTGAAGCCGTGAGCTTTAGCAAACTTCAACGCACCTTCGCCGACAAGTAAAACGTGATCGGTTCGCTCCATCACGAGCCGCGCAACCTTAGATGGATTCTTGACATTTCGCAATGCAGCAACAGAGCCAGCACGATAACTTGGTCCGTGCATTACTGCGGCATCAAGCTCAACAATTCCTTCCTCGTTAGGTAAACCGCCATAACCGACACTCATATCATTTGGATCATCTTCAACGATATTAACTCCTGCAACAACACCATCAAGCGCATCGCTGCCTTGGTTGATTATCTCCATTGCTTTCTCAAGTGCCTTGGTTCCGTTTCCACTGGAAATAGCGATTGGTTTTCCCACCGCTGCTTGTTTTTGCGCTGCAAGCGATGGAAGATTTCTGCCGAAGACAGATGCGCCTCCGGTGCAGATAATGGATGATGTTACCGCGGCAGCGCCTGTAAGCGCGGTTGTCTTTATAAACTCACGACGGTTGATTTTGTTCATAGAAAATCCTAATTAGTGGTTTTTTAATAACTGATGTTACGCAAAGGTCATTTTTGTCATACTTCGTCACCACATTGCCGTAAACGGCAATGCTCATGCAAACAAAGCATTCTTAAGAATGCTGAATTTTATCTGCAAATGATGAACGCAGTCGGATTCATCCGACTTTTATTGGTCTAGCGTCACCGTTTACGGTGATGCGGATAAGAATTTTATCGTTCCGCGTAACATCAATTAATAAGTTGAATTTAGAAATAAGTGGGGGAAAAAACAATTTTCGAGGTGTGGCGTCCTAAAAGTCTCTCGCAAAGGCACAAAGGAATTTTACAATTCATTATTTTTATTTATTTTTGTGGACTTGGAGTCTTTGTCCCGAAGGGATATAGAATATGTAAAAACTACAAAAAAAGGATTGTCATTCTGATCCCGCACTTCGTGTGGGATAAGAGTGACAATTAGACTTTTTACCCAGTCTCAATCCCATCGGTTACGTAACATCGGTTCACGTTAGGTCGAGAGACTCTATCGAAGTCTATCGACCTGACGGCACTGGAGCACTCCATCCATTATCGACAAAAGATTTCTTTTCGGGAAATTGAATTAGCGTGTAAAAGACGAATTGATTATCTTCAAAGAAAAAATAAATATGAGCTATGTAGAACGATATATTGAACGGCGGAAGAAACGTAGCCCAAGGTTTGCACAGAATTTTGACTCCGGGTATGAAGCGTTCGAGTTTAGTGTAATGCTTCGACAAGCAAGAGAACGTGCTGGTATAACGCAAGGGTTCATTGCAAAAAAATTACGAACGAATAAATCTGCCATATCTCGAATTGAAAACCACGCAGAAGATATACGTCTTTCAACATTAGAGAAATACGCAAGAGCTCTTGGCATGAAACTAAGAGTACAACTCACCAGTTGATTGTAATGAATCATCTCTTGAAATCCTTATTGATTGATAATAGGTTAAATTTAAAAATAAGTGAGGGAAAAAACAATTTTCTTGGTGTTGAAATTTTCGTTCCGACACCAACTTTACATGGGTTTAGATGGTGATGTCAGGTCTTCCGACCTGACATATGAAGAACGAGACGACAACGCATCAATTTTATCACTTTTTGTAGTGTCAGGAAGAAATTCCGGACACCACAGTAAGAATTCAATCATTTATGTCAATCTGGGAAAGAATCCCAAATATAAAAATTACTATAACAATAATACTCGCTCCTATTTCCCCAAAATATTCATACCCCAATAAACACCCAAGCGGGAGAAGAATTAAAAAAATTATAATAACATAAAAACCTTTTACTTTTTTACATTGGTACTTGTTGAGATCCGGTTCTTTTTTGTAATTGAGATAAATTATCGCATCAACTGGGATATCTTCAAAATCTTTGAGTTTTAGACTAAATCTTTTATTAAATCGATATATAATTAATAAGAGAAACAAAACTATGATTATATCAGAGATTATTAATAGCAGGAAGTCATAAAATGATTTTTCTTTTAATTCCCATAAGGCAATGATGTGGCTAATGTATCCAAAGGAGAGCGCAATAAAGGTGAAATATGATTTTAAGAATTTCATTGCAGTCATGCATTTATTATAGATTTGGTAAAATCTATTACTGATGTTTAAAGAAAATTACATTTAGCAAACCACCGCAGTTTTTTTATCACTATCAAACGACCATTTTATTCGTGGCAAAAACTGTTCAGCGACCACAACTTCCTTTTTCATAGCTTTAACTGAGCTATATCAACGAGGGGAGCTTCGTGCTTACGCTTGTTATGCGTTCATGCCAACCGCCCATGGTTCAGTAGTCAGGATTTGCCATCTTGAAACCCTTCAGGAAGTATCCGATGTGTTCGTTAAGTGATGAAAAAATGGGGGCAACGCTTCCGTTGTGTGTCCCAATTGAATAGACGATCCAAGAAGTTGTATAATGTTCATAGGTCTTGGTCCCAACCGAGAATGATTCTATTCGGCGGAACTTCAGAACGATGCCGTAGCTTTTCTCGTTCAACTCAACATCGATGGACAAGTAATATCCCTTGTTCGTTTTTGTTGTGTGGATACCCTGTCCGTTAAGTGCGGCAGTGACTCTTTCTGAAATCTGTTTCTCAGTTAACCCGAGTTTCTCGGTAACCTTGCCAAGTTCGTCAACTGCCACAGGAATTGGTTCCCCGTACGGCAACTCAAGACCTATTGGTCTCTTTGACTGAGCTTGGAGGAAAAAAGGAAGAGCACAAATCAAAGCCACGATAAAGAGGCTCGTTTTCATTTTGAAGTCCCTAGTTACTAATGTATGAACCACTATTTGCCTCGTGCTACGTCCAGCACCTTTGAGTACGCAATAATCGCATCATTCCTTGATGAAAACGTTATCGATAAGATTCCAATTTTTACCGAGATCATCTGAACGGAAAATACCTTGTGATGTGCCTGCTAACACCGCCCCTGTTTCAGTCACCATCAGACACCAAACATCGACTTGCCCGGAGAGTGCCGACCTTACCCAAGTTTTTCCTTGATCATTAGTGAGAAAGACGCCTGCACTTTTTGTCCCTGCTATTATGTGCCAGTTTCCAATAAAGGTAATTGATTCAACGTTAAGAGTGTCAAGCCCAATTTGACTCCACGACTGGGCACCATCATTCGACATGAAAGCGCCACGGTCGGTACCAGCATATATTGTCCCATCAGGTTGAACCGCAAGGCATATGATCTTTGGACGTGTTAGCCCTCTAACGGAGTTGATCCAAGAAGTGCCATTGTCTGTTGAAATAAAAGTAGCATCGTCAAAAGTGCCAGCCAGAATAGTTCCACGTTCACTCTGAGCCAAACAAGTTATCCACTTGTTGGCGATGCCCTGGATACCAGACAAAGTGATGGGCTGAAGCGACGAACGAATAACACCTTGGTCTGTGCCTACAAGAATTGATCTACTATTAGACAGCAAAAGAGAGGTGATTCGGAGTTCTGTTGGTTGGACGAATGTCTCACTCCAAACAGTAGTTGTTTGTTCCCTGAGAGCCCAGATGCCATCTGATGTAAATTCCCCGAAAATTCCTCCCAGATGCATCCCAACTAGAAGTACCGTATCTGGCAGGAACAGCAGCGCACTTACCCTTGTATCTTTAGCACTTGAATTTACTTGGTACCATCTTTGGCCGTCATCTGTCGATATGAAAACTCTACCCCACTTACCTCCGGCGAAGAGGCGTCCTCTTGAATCATGGGTGAATGCATAGACCGAGATTTCATCTGTGGCGATTGACCTGTACATGGGAAGAACTTTCTTGCTTATCGTTCCCGAACAGTTTATGTTTGCCAGAAGCAGGGGGATGTAAAGCAGGACAATAATTGCTTTCATTGTTGAGTCTTTCTCTTGGTCAGGAGCTTTCGAATATATATCAATAATGTAAGTGAAAAGGCTAAGCCATATGTGAGGTTCAAGATATTGGAAACCAAACCAATTTGACCTTGATGTTTCTCGATCCACTTCTCTTTGAGGATACAATCAAGTTCAGCCCTTCGGATATATACCGCGTCTGAGAGGCATTTCTTGAATTGCGACAACACTTCTTTGTCTGATATTTTTGTGTATTTGGGAACATTTCTTCTGAGCTGTGTCAAAAAGAACTGAGAGCTCTTTTTTAGACTGTCAACGGAGTTTGAATCACGCGAGAGAATCAGAAAATCATACAAGTTCAGAAGAATCTCTTCGCTTTTTCTGCCCTCATAAAAATCCAGTTTCCTGGCATCCTCAACAAGAGAATCAAGACAATAAGGTGTATGCACATAGGTAAAAGTCTTGAGCAGATTGACTCGCTCTGTTGGGGTGTATGCACGATTCCAAGGAAAATCTGACAGCGAAACATCGCAATGAGTGTTTTTCAAGTCCTGAACGGTATTGTGGAAAAGTAGAAAGCCACCGTACCAGATTCCTGCTCCGATGACTGAGATGATAAGGACAGATATCAATCCTCTAAAGAGTTCTACCATTGAGTTTCTCCATCAGTAAATAAGTAAAACAATTTTGCATAACTGGTAAAACGAACTTCATTTATTTTCCATACTTAGTATACTATACGTCCGCCTGCTGCGGGCAGGCATTGCGTTTATTTTCACCATTTACCCGCTTCATATTAAAATATCCAATTTTATTATGCCAAAAATATAAAACTTATCGAGCTTAAAATCAAAATATCAATACAAAAAAAGTCAACCCACCCAAGAGGACAGGTTGCGGCGATGTCAGGTCTTTTGACCTGACCTAAACATAAGTTAGTCAGTGAACTTTATTATCGCTTCATGCTTTGTAGTGTCAGGAATCCCACAGAACAGAGCGGTACTGACACCACCATAACCTTCGGTAGGTTAGCTTAGAATGGTCTGTTCAATCTGAGGAACACCATCAGTGGTGAAGATTGGTCGGTTCGCCATGCGAAACCGAGTCGGAACTTCGCATCTCGTGAGCCAATGCCAACTCCCCAATCTGAGCGGAGCGTTGTCCAATCGAGAGCTTTATATCCTTCGAATGGTGAAGCATTATCATCGGCGTCTTCTATATAACCTGCATCTGCGAAAAAGATTATGTTGACGTTTCGTAAAAGCCACGACGGAAAGAATTCGACGTCGTCGAACATTTTACCATTTACAACATACTCGATATTTGCCAAAAGCATTCTATTTCCATTAAACTCCTTGAATCGGAATGCAGGCAAAGTGCTAAGCCCGCCAAGATCAAATTCCTTCTGCTGAGGAACATCACCAGTCGCCGACCCTGCTCTTAAGCGTATGTTCATGTTATCGTACCTGCTGACCGGCTGGTACCGCCTGACATCTATGATATACGATCTAAAGTCGAAATCTCCACCGAGCGATTTATCGGCAGCTTCAACGCTTGCAGAGGCGCTCCATCCCGCCGCAAAAATCCGCCGCGATTCTGTCGAGTGAATTTTTAAAGTTGTTAAAATACTTTTCATGCGTCCCTCGTCAACCGCTGGATTCTCACGGAAAACTTTGCCGCTACCAAAGATCGACCAGTTTGTTTTCCGATCGAGTGATTCGTATAAATCATTCCGATAGGCAATCTGGAATTGAAAATCGGAACGGAGCCACCGATGATATAAACCAGACCAGATGGAAAAACCTTCCCTTCCAAAATAATCCCGGTAATCATCACGTAGAATGAGAGCTGCAAGATTGTTTTCATCGAGTTCGATTAGCCATTGGTCACGTGTATCAGTTAAACTGTGTCCTTCTACTCCTACCTCGAAGATGCGCCTCCCGCTTCCGAACTGCTGCGCACCACCGATTCCACCCCGCCATCGGTGTGCTTTAAATCCGTAACCACCCGAGGCAAACAGCGTCAGTTTTCTTTGGTTCCAATAATACTTTTGTGGATAGTTCAATCCGAGGAAAAACCCCTCCACCCGATTATAGCGGAAGAGTATGTTTTCGTCAACAGCTTCCCATGGAAATACGGGGAAAATATTTCGGACAATCCCACGCTCTGGAGACACGGCGTACAAGTTCATTGAATATGTAATCTTACGCTTGCCCGTGACTGGCTTCCGCGGGCGGGATTCATCCTGAAAATCGGCATCTTCATTTTCGTCGAAGATGTCAGAATTAGGCATAATAAACTCATTTTCTTCATTGGGTTCATCGCGAAAGATGTATGTTCCTAATTTCTCATCGAACCGGTCAAAAATATTTTCTACCATTGAATCAATATCAGCTCGGATTTTCGATTTACTGTTTTCTTCCTGCGCCCTTAGTGTAAGCGGGTTTTGAACAATAATTCCAATCAAACCGAGTAAAAGAAATATGAAAGTTTTCATAGTAAATTCCTCATAAAATTATTTATCTATATAAAGAGTTATTCCCCACATCGTCGGATCGTCCGGGGGATCGGTATTCCAATTTTTAAATGAATGTGAATCGTCAGAGACATAATGAAGAGTGTAATCGCCTTTATACAGAAGAATCGTTGTCGAGACCGAACGGTTCTTGCGACCACCACCCGCATGGAAGGTCATGGAAAAAGTCATTTCCCATACAACTTCGTTTGTCTTTACATTTTCGATCCATCCGTAATCGTACATTTCGCGATTGAGTCCTTCGCCTATCGCATAAATTCGGATTCGGGTTGTATGATCAAGGTGAAATGCCTGCGTTCGGTCTTCACTATCTCCCACACGAACGATTTGAGCAACAACTCCTGTCTCCTGAGGTTTGACGTTGCGCTCGACAATATTCATGCTGAAATTTTCATTTCCTCCATAGATTGTAATGCCATAATGTTCCAGGTCGAATGGTGGGTCGGCATTCCAATCGTCGTACGAATGCGAGTCGTCTGTTTGATAAAAAACGGTGTACGTCCCCTTGGGGAGTGAAATAAATTCATCAATCAAACGATTCTTTTTAGCTCCACCTGCATGCTCAGATTTATCCGGATCGAAATTCCAAATCTTCTCTCGCGTCTTTGCATTTATGATCCAGCCATAGTCAGCCATTTTTCTCGAATAACCTTTTTCTCCGATTGCATAAATACGAACAGAGGCATCTTCTTTTAATGTGAAGCTTGTATTGCGCGTTTCGTCATCGCCAACTTTAACAAGTTGAACAATGACGTTCTGTTCTTCCCCGTCTGCACGGGCAGGTTTAGCTGCAGATGTTAGCGAAAAGCTCCCGATGTTTTTTTCATCGGTAGCGATGAGGGTAATCCCATAGTTGAAGGGATCTGTTGGGGGCGCCGTATTCCAATCAAGAAACGAGTGTGAGTTATCGGTGTGATAATAGAGCATAAAATCACCCTCAGGGAAAGGAAATACAGCGTCGCATTTTTTATTTTTAGCATCACCACCCGCCGGCTTTGTTCGACATTTTTCCATATCCCATATCCGCTTGTGCGTCTTTAAATCGATTATCCAGCCGTAGTCGGCAAACTCATCCGAATAATCTTTTTCTCCGAGAGCATAGATTCGAATTGGCATCGGTTTACTTGTTGAGAATCGCTGGCGTATGCGTTCATTTTCACCAAGTTGAATTGACTTGAAGAGCACATGAGTGAACTCCTTTGGTGTATTGAACGTCTCAACATCTTGAATACTATCATCAACGTAAACTGATATTTCCCATTTCTTCGCTTGCTGTTTCCAGTCCACGTAATAATCTTCGCCAAAAAGTTCTTCAATCCAATTGAGGAATCCTCTCCTTTGGATTTTTTTATCACTATCAATATCACGCCTTCTGTCAATGTTTATAATAAAATTTGAAAATATTGAGCTTCCGACATAACCATGTGCAGAGAAATAGACTTCATACCCGCCCTTATTTAAATTAATTATCTCATCACACTCACGGAACTGTTTTTGTCTCGAAGTATTATCGCGATCCATCATCCATACAACTTCGCGTGTATCGGCGTTAATAATCCAGCCATAAGCGTACATACCACGATTGGAAAAGGAGGATTTTTTTTCACCGCCGCCGATAGCATAAATATGGATTGCCGCTTCAGATGGAAGCGAAAAACCACCGCTTTTTACCTCAGCTTTTGTAAAATCTTTTAGTTGGAGAACCAACCTCTCACCCCCAAATCCGAACGAAAGCGTGATGATTATTAAGAGAAGTACAATTGATGAACGCATGATATTTTATCAAAGAGTTATTATAAATGACTGCTTAAATTTACGGTATGAAGCCGTTTTTGTTACATATGAAGATATTCAAATTAAATTCTTGCTTCTAATCAGCCATTTTAATATTTTTGACTACAATGACAGGTAAAACCACTATTTTCGACCGAGTTCATAAGAATGCTCTTTTCCATTCAGTGGAAAAATCTTTGATCCGCAGTATATTTACTGCCCTGAAAGAACTAAAATTTTCAAATGGCTCGATTATCTTTGAAGATGAAGACGAGGGGAATTATCTTTTCCTTGTGTTATCTGGAGGTGTGAAGATATCAAAGCGCATGAAAAATGGAGCAGAGATAGTTCTGGGTATTTTGCATGAGGGTGATTTTTTCGGGGAATTAGATTTGATAGATCGGAGGCAGAGATCTGCCAGGGCGTCAGCGATTGGTGATTGTCTGCTTGCCCGTCTCGGAAAACGCGAATTCGATAAACTGCTCAAAATCAGTCCGGCGTTTATGTTAAATCTTCTTCACATGATAACGCTCCGCTTACGCACGAACAATCTAACATACGTTCTTCACCAAGAATCGAACCTTATTACTCTTCATCAACGACTTGAAAAAATTCATAAGCTTGTTGAAGCATCTAAAATAGTAAACTCATCGCTTGATCTCGATCAGCTCCTCGACTTGATTTTTCAGACTGCCGCGCGAACGGTGAGTGCGGATAGAGGAACGCTCTATCTCGTTGATGAAGCAACAAAAGAAATATGGTCGAAGGTTCAGAAGGGAGCTTCTAAAATTGAAATTCGATTACCGATGGGTACTGGTATTGCAGGCACAGTTGCATCGGAAGGCAAAACTATTAACATTCCCGATGCATACAAAGATCCGCGATTCAATCCAAAGATAGATCAGCTAACCGGCTACCGAACAAAATCAACCCTCTGTATGCCGATGAAAAACAAAGCTGATAAAATCATTGGCGTGTTTCAGCTCCTCAATAAAACAAAAGAACCATTCACGAAAGAAGACGAAGAGTTCATTGAAGCATTCTCTGTTCATGCAGCGATTGCAATAGAAAACGCAAAACTCGCCCAGCAAATGATCCAAAGCGAACGATTGAGCGCGGTTGGTAAAATGGCAAGCACGATAATTCACGATATAAAAAATCCGATGAACATTCTCCGACTTTCGGCACAAGTGATTAAGAAGCGGACAGATGATAAGGAAACCGCAAAGCTTACCGAAGAGATGATTAACCAGATAGATCGGTTCGTTGCCATGACTCAAGAGATTTTAGATTTTGCCCGAGGTGTGAGCTTATTGAATATCCAGACGGTTAATTTTAATGAAACAATTGAAACATTTATGTATATTGTTGAAAAAGATCTTTCGCGGCATAAAGTGAAGGTTATTAAAAATTTCAATTATTCCGGAAAATTAAAAGTCGATCCCGATAAATTGCTTCGTGTTTTCTTAAATATCACTGGTAACGCTGCCGATGCAATGCCGTTGGGCGGGACTATATCTATCAAAACATACCAAGCTCATGATCAGTTAGCTATCGATTTCGTTGACAAAGGATGTGGAATGACGGAGGAAGTAAGGACGAAAATCTTCGATCCTTTTTTCACCTCTGGGAAGAAGCACGGTACAGGTCTTGGCATGGCAATCGTCAAAAAAATTGTGGATGATCATAAGGGAAAAGTTGAAGTTGAAAGCAAAGTTGGCAAAGGTACAACCATCAGAATATTTCTTCCACTTTAATTATGCGTATTTCAATCAATCACAACTCGATTGAGATTATTCAAGGAGACATTGCTGAGCAAGATACAGATACAATTGTAAATGCGGCAAACAACCATTTCTGGATGGGCGGTGGTGTTGCTGGTGCAATTAAAAGAAAAGGCGGTGAGGAAATTGAAAGGGAAGCAATAGCTAAAGGACCGGTTGAAGTTGGTCAGGCTGTGATAACATCTGGTGGGGAGCTAAAAGCAAAGCATGTGATTCATGCAGCGGTTATGGGACAAGACCTTCACACCGACCCGGATAAAATAAAAAAGGCAACACAGAATACCCTCATACTTGCTGAGAAACAAAATCTCAATTCACTAAGTTTTCCAGCTTTGGGAACGGGGGTTGGGGGATTTTCGGTTTTTCATTGTGCGAAGATTATGCTAACAGAGGCAATCGAATTTCTCATGAACTCAAAAAATCTTCATATAATCCGGTTTGTTTTATTCGATAAACAATCGTTCGAGGCATTCGAGCAAGAGTTGAAGCTTCAGTTTTCTTCAAAGAGACATTAATATTGCTTTATTTCTTCCTTCTCCAACTGCTCAAAATATTTCTTGATCAGCTCTTCGTAGTCTTTAGTATATTTGCCTTCAAGCACTTTTAGCAGTTCTTCCCGAAGCTTGCTCTTTCCTTCCTGTGTGGAAAGGTCTATATCGGCAGGGCTTGTACGAAAAATATTTTTTCCTGCGTCGGCTTTCCGACGTTTCTCATAATCCCTTTCACGCATCGATCTGGTAGATTCTAAAAGTCGTGAGAGTATCCGTTCCTGTTTCTGAAGTGTGTTCGGATTCACGTTTCCTTGCTGCAAATCGGTTTGCACCTCCTGCATTTCTTGGGCGATGCGATCTAAGTCGCCAAGCATTCTACTGTATTCACCGGTGTTCTTTGCTTCCTGAGCTAACTGCTCAAGCGATTTTTGCATAGCCCCCTGCTGTCCGCCAATTCGTTGATATTCAGATTGCTGCTGCGCTGAAAATTTATTACCTTGTCCTTGTCCCATTCCCATTGCTTGCTGGGTTTGCTGATTTATCTGACCTTGCTCACCTGCCATTTGGCTAAGCCGACCCATCAATCCGCTCATACCCATTCCACATTGCTGTCCCTGCATCATATTGTTGCATGCACTTTGTACCGACATCGCAGCTCGGTTTAGTGAACCCATTGCTTCATTTTGCTTCTCGGATGATCCCGCAGGGTTACGCATCTCCATCTGGTTCATCGATTCTTTCATTTGCTGCATCGCTTTCCCAATTTCTTTTCCCATCTCAGGACTTATTGCAAACGTTTTTTTTCCGATCTCGCTCAGTGCGGTTGCGACGTCGGAAAGCGCCTGCATAATTTCGTTCTGCTTTTGTATGCTTTCTCTGAAACGTTGCGAGTTTGGATCGATACTTCTTGTATCTTCCTTCAACGATTCCTCTTCTTTCGACAACTCTAAAATATTTTCCAACTGCTTTCGCATTTGGTTTACAATCTGTTTCATTTGCTTATCCAGCATTGCTTTCTGCGCTTGTTTTAGCTTGTCACTGAAATCGCTAAGATCTTTCTGAGCATCACTCTGATTTTTTTGCGCTCCTTGCATGTTTCCGGCTTGCATTTGCATCATTGAGTTTTGCATCTTTTTCTTTGGCTGGCTTTCTTGCAATTGCTGCTCTGCTTGTGCCATCTCGTTAAGCGGCATCTCTTTGGGGAATTCCTCCATCTTTTGTTTTAGGTCGGCTGTCTCTTTTTCCAGCGATTCTACCTTTTTCTGTAAATCATTCTGTTTTTTCATTAATTCTTCCCGCTTTTTCGAATCTGACTGTGCTGCTTCAGCCGTTTCTTTACTCAGTTCTTCTTGCTGTTTGATAAGTTCCTCCGTCCGCTTTATCAGCTCGTCAAGTTTTTGCTCGATGTGAATACGTTTCAATAGCTCGATTGTTCGTTCGAGACTTTGGCGAAACTGTTCTTCATTAAATTTTAACTGCTCCATAGCTTGTTTCATCTGCTCTGGTGATAATTGCTTCATTGATTCCTGAAGTTTTTTAAAAGCTTCGCGCAGCTCGGGGGAGTTTAATTTTTCCATAAGCTTCTGCAGCTCAAGATATTTTTCCAATGTTTCATCTGAGAGAAGCTTATTTTCTTCCATCTTATTTATCATCTCTTCCATTTTATTCGAAACCTCGTCGAGCCGTTTTTTCATCGCATCGTATCGTTGGCGCATTTCTTCGACTTTCTTTTGCTGCTGCCAATCCATCTTATCTCGATTCTTTTTCATCTCCCGCTGAAATTCATCTAAATCTTCTTTCAACTGCTGGGTCTCTTTGGCAATCTGCTGCATAGATTCCATCGATTGTTGATGCGACTCGGTAACATCTGAGAATACTTCTTCTAAGGATGGAAGACGAACTATATATATCTCGCTCCGGCTCGATTTCGGTCCGCTCACATTATCGTTGTCGAATACTTCGACATAATATGCCACAGCGTCTTCGGGAACCAGCCGCAGCAAAGAGATGTCCCAATGATGCCATATATCAATCTGCCCACGGTTTTTTTCTGTAAGCGGAATATCGATGAATGAAAATTCTTCAGCAGGTTGCTCATACTTTGATTGCACGAGACGATGGGCAAGTCGAAGGGAGGAAAATCCGAAATCATCCTTTAAGCGGATGAAAAGGTCGAGCTTCATCTGCTCTGCAATATCAATATTCTTTCCCGGCGCAAGTATCTCAACCGACGGGTATTCATCGGGAATAATTTTTATTGAATATTCAACGGGGTCGATATTAGTCAAACCATCATTATCTTTAAGCAGGAAATGATACGTTACATTTTTTCTAATAGTGAAAAATCCTTTTGCTTCATTATTCAAAATCGTCAGTTGGTTGTTCATGCTATCATTAAAAACCATCGAAGCAAAGGAAAGCTCTTTACTGCTAATAAGTTGCAGTTCTGCCTTCGATCCGAGATATGCTGAAATATCACCGTTGTTTTCATCCACCAGCTTCGTTGGCATTCGCGTATATGATGGTGGCACAATCTTAATTTGAAACGAGCGAATCAGCGGACGATCAAGAACTTTAATTGTAAATTTATCACTCTTTATATCTTCAGAAGATGCAAAATATTCCGTGGTTGATTTGATGTTAGAAATTTCGGTTTTAAATGTGCCCTCATTATTCAAATCCAATTTTTGCATATCAAAATCTATTTGTCCATACATTCGTGTAAACAGAGATAGATTTTTTAATTGTTTCCCGTATGTACGCACTACGATGGGAACAGTCTCGCCGCGAACCACTTCAACATTTCCCGGCTCTATGAATATTTGAACCGTAGGTGTAGCGGCAAACGATTTATTGAAGTTGGCGATTCGATAAAGTGAGCCAAAAAAATCCGACGGAGAAATTATTATGGCAAGCAGGAAAATGCTAAAAGCATAAGTTGTGAATTTCCTTATCCTCCGAATCTTAAGATTGTCTACTGCATCCAAAAAATTTAATGGCTGGATTTGTTCATACAGATCGTTGAATGAAGCATCGATTAATGGGAGTGAATAATGCTGTTGTAATTTGATTTTATTTTCATACATCTCCAGTGCATTGAGTAGTCGATCACGGATGTCGGGGAAATGTTTGCCAACCTTCAAAGCGATTATATAATTGTCAGCCGATTTAAGTATCCCCATCGCGTATAGGAATGGTCGAACAATAAACCATCCAATAGAACCTGTCGTTACAACAATCGCAAGAACAAACAGAAGTTTTCGACCGAGCGTCCCAAAAGAAAAAATTCCTTCCAATATTGCGATAAACAACAGTAGTACAACCGCGATGAGAACCACTGCCATGATACCATGCACGATTGCGAGACGATGTTCCTTCTTCTGAACATCACCAAGCCGTTTAAGAATTTCCGTGTAAATATTTGATGTATCCGTATTCATATCTCTTAATGCGTTAACGCCCAAACAACTATATTTGTTCCAAATCGGATGGCTTCCTCGTGCTTTTCGGGTGTATTACCGTGAACTTCGGGATCGTTCCATCCATCGCTTGGATTAGACTCGAATGTATAATAGAGAACAAGCCGACCATTATGAAACAATCCGAAACCCTGAGCGGGTTTTTCATC
This sequence comes from Bacteroidota bacterium, assembly GCA_030019075.1. GTDB lineage: Bacteria > Bacteroidota > Ignavibacteria > UBA10030 > SZUA-254 > JASEHD01. Next base: position 1,107 of record JASEHD010000054.1, on the reverse strand, counting down.
GTGAGCATGGATTTTGGGTGGACCGTTTGGAAATTCATAATGGCAATTGTACAATCCGTATGAATAGGGAATCTCAACTAAATCTTGCTCAGGAAAAACCTTTTTAATCTCACGTCTGAATGCTTTGTCCATTCCGTAATCATCGTCGGCATAAATGAAACCGCCGTTCTCTAAATACGTTCGCAAACGTTTTACTTCTAAATCGGTGAATGTAATATTCCCGTGTCCGGTAATGAAAATGAATGGATACGTGAAAAATTTATCATCGGTGATCTCCACGAATTCATACACAGGATTAACACGAATGAGTGTGTTTTGCCCGATGAATTTTAAAAGGTTCACTTCTTCCTGTGGATCGTTATACCAATCACCCCCGCCGCCGTACTTGAGACGGGCAATCTTGAAATCGCTGCTGAGCTCCGGTATCTGCGTAAAGAGAGTAACAGGAATTAATAATAATGCTATGTATAGAATAATTTTTCTCATCTATTAAAAGTTATGAAATGATTAGGGAAGATGCAAGCGGATGTAAAACAAGTTACCCTCTGCACAACTTCCGATTTTTGACTGTGCAAAAAACGCATAAAAATCGGAAGTCTAAGCGAGGATTAAAAAAACGAGTCGTCCTGATCAGTACGACCCGCTTGATTATAATTGGTTTTACCGATTTTTATTTGGTCAGAAGCATTTTCTTTATTTCGGTAATTTTTCCAGCATGAAGACGATAGAAGTAAACACCGCTTGATAAGTTGCCTGCATCGAAATTCACAGACCTGTATCCTGCAACCTGAATCTCATTTACAAGTGTTGCCACTTCTCGCCCCAAAACATCATACACCTTCAATACAACGTGTGCATCCTCGGGCAAGCCATAGACTATATCTGTTAGCGGATTGAATGGATTTGGATGATTCTGTGAGAGGAAAAAATTCTCAGGCACTTGCGATAATCCTTCATCTCTTATATCTTGCAGACCTGACTTTTTTTGGCCCGGCAAACATGGATCCACAGCCCGTGCGATGATGATAATATCACCATTATCAGAATAATTCACTGATGTTACGCAAACAGAACTTTTTTAGACAAACGGATCGGTTGCAAGGATCG
>JASEHD010000053.1 GCA_030019075.1 Bacteroidota bacterium | reverse complement strand
CAAATTGTGTCACCAGATTGGTTATATTTAATAGTTAGGCAGCTTCCGCTGCTGGTTTGAAGAGCACTCCTACCAGTAACGATGATATTCCCGTAGATATCTGATGTAATTCCTGTTGCGTAATCTTCCACGCCTGTATCAAACACCCGCTGCCAGATAAGCTGCTGAGCATCTACTTGTTGGTTACATACCACTGTACACAACACGAAACCTAGGCAGCGAAATGTCGTGCAAATAATTTCAATTTTTCTAATTCTCATATTCTTTCCTTTCATCCTCCCAAGTTGATAAAAACACAAAAACCCACCCCATTCCTTTTTGCTCGGAATGCAAGTGGGTTGTTAACAATTCACTTATTCTTATATGTGCCTCTCTCATTTTAAGACACTTTTTTGTGTTATAATAATTTATCTACATTTTTCTGACTTGATTTCGCTATGTTTATATCTGTTTGAATTAATAAATTGACTGGAGTAATATAAAACCTATTTTTTTAAAAAGCAACTCTATCTCGAAAGCCGAAATGCCGTAACTCTTTGATATTCAATGAGTTACCGAGCTGATTGGGGGGGTATTTTTATGTAAAAAATAATTTATTTATTTTTGGAAGGATTATCGAGGATTGATGATTTAGTGTTCAAGATTCAGGGAGCAAGTTTCATGTTTTAGAAGAAATCGGAGTTCTATGCTGGTTCGGATTTTTTACATCTTGTGAATAATTATTTCACGAGAATCATCTTCTTCACATCCATAAATGCTGTTCCTGTCGAAGTGCCAGCAGTTAGTTTGTATATGTATACACCGTTAGCCAGCCCATCAGCGTTCCACTTCACTGACTTGAATCCCGGACTCTGAAACTCATCCACAAGCAATTACAGAATTCACATGGTTATCAGGTGCAGCAGTATTGAGTGGAGCCGGCTGGTCAGGGTGCAGCCAAGGCGAGGGGATGTTTGCTGGTACACCTATTGAGTAAGGAATGGGGAAGCCGCATGGGTACTCCATGTTTGGGCAAACATCGACAACACACGGTTCGCAAACCCCAAAACCTTTTTTTATATCATATCTACTGCATCCGCCGGGTGAGCCACCACCTTCATTTCCTGCACCTGCAATGATAATCATTTTTGCATTGAAAACTTCCAGGCATAGAGTGCGCCAGGCATCATACGAGGGCTGCCAATCGAAACGCATTCTTTGCGACATGTTTATTATGTCGGGATATTGGAATGTCGAACCCGGTTGGGCCTTCATGTCAAACAACCATTGAATACCATTCATCATTTTCGTCTCGTTTTGTGAAGTACCATGGGCATTCTTAATGATCATCAGTTTAACATCCGGAGACACACCTGTTTGTTTCCCACCCGTTCCATCACCTGCGATTATTCCGGCAACCAAAGTTCCATGGCCATTACCATCTTCCGGATTATTGTCACCATTCCATACATCCCATCCGTGATTGAGTAACCTCTCGCCAGGATCTTCCACATAGTTACGATTGGCATCGTAGAAATGATTACTTCCATCCCACATATTATTTGAAAGATCGGGATGATTATAGTTGCATCCATTGTCAAGCACAGCCACAACGATACCTGTTCCACGGTATCCGAGATTCCAGACCTTAGGCGCTCCTATCTTGTTCACTCCCCATTCTATTGTTGATGTTGTACTCGGGAGTTTTCTGTTATTACTTTTGCCCGTTGTTTTGCCTACAGCATTAGGAAACGGATTGCTCTTAATTCCTACTTCTATATTCGGTCTGTCCCAATCCCAAACAACTTCTCTTACTTCTGGCAAATTTCCAACCCTTTGAATAATTTCTTTTGTTGCCCAACAGGAGATGCCGTACGCTGCCCAGAGGTCGGCAATGATTTTGCATTTGCTTGTTTTTTCTGCTTCATTGATGAGAGCTTTCACGTTTGCACTTTGCACGTCTCCAAATTGCTTCAGCGCACGAGCATGATAGCTTTGACTTTCAAAAAGGGGCATTGCTTTCATGTCCGATAATTCTTCGGGAGAGAACACTTTCTTTCCCTTGAAGAAAACAATAACCCTAATCAATTCAGAATCGGGGCTTGCTTCCATTTTTTCAATGAGAGTGGAATGTATCGCTGTTTCTTGACAGAGCGTATGGTTAGCATTTACTACAGTCAATGCAATTGTTACTATGCATATTACGATTATGTTTTTCATAATTGACTCCTCTCTTGTATAATTTTGTTATTTGATGAATAAAAGTTTTTTAACTTGTCTGAATAAATACTTATCTTCATTAGAATTTAATTTGTCGTATGTCAGCACGTAAAAATACACACCGCTCGGCATATCAAGTCCATTGTAGTTTTTTCCATCCCAAGTAACGGTATAATTCCCTGGCTGATTAATATTGTTTATTAAGGTTCGTACTTCTTTCCCAAGTATGTCATAAATTTTTAGAATCACGTGGGATTTATTCTGAATTTCATATTTGATATTAGTAGTTGAATTAAACGGGTTTGGATAGTTCTGGAAGAGTTGATATTTAGAAATATTCTCACTGGAGTTTTCATCAACGCTCGTTGTTTTTTCAGGGTATCCATAGCGTATCAAAGTACCTCCATTACCGGCGACCCAACCGTGGCTGGAATCCACAAAATGTATAGACCAAAGCATGTGATAGACATCTGTTTGAAGTTCGGATTCCCACGAAGCACCTGAATTAGTTGTTCTATGAACAATGCTAGTTTGCCGCGACCAGCCAAAGTTTACATCGGCAAACACTGTATAGACTGATATGGGTCTTCTTCCGAGCGCTTCCCAAGTGTATCCTCCATCGAATGTGCGATAAATCGAATCTCTGGTCGCCGCCCATCCAGTATCACGATTCAAGAAAAAAAGTGGGGATGGTTGACCGAGCTTATTAGGCAGCCATGTCAATCCTCCATCGGTTGTGTGCGCAACTCCGTGAGTTCCAAGAAGCCACACATTGTTGCTGTCGAGTGTAAATATCCTGTCTAATCCTGTCCCTAGAGTTGTCTGTGTGAACCATATACTACCCCCGTTAGTCGTCTTCAGAATTGTTGTTCCCCCTCCACCAGTCCATCCGATCTGAGTGTTCACGAACTTGATCGCCGTTAACCAATCCGTAACACCGCTATTTTGTTCAGTCCATGTAATACCAGCATCACTCGAGAACACAATTTTCCCATTATATCCACACGCCCAGCAGTGGCTCCGGTCGTAACAATAGATCCTCCTCAGTCCACTCAAGCCCGATGGATTCCACGACTCGCCGCCGTCGGTTGTTCGGTAGAGATCGGACTGCACGAACCAGCCAGTATCTGAATTTACGAAAAAGATATCGTCAATAACACCGCCGAATAGTTTCTGGTCGTAGTGCGACCAAGATTGTCCTGAATCAGTAGATTGGAGTATAGCGCCATCCGAGCCAACAATGTATCCGTGCATTGGATCAGAAAAGTAAATTGCACGCAGGCGGTTAACAAAACGTTGTGTTGGGTTCGAGTATGACCAGAACTTGCCTCCATCGGTTGTTGTCATCAGTGAACCCCAGGGTCCAACAACCCAGCCATTCAAATCACTTGAAAAGAAAATACCTTCTTTCGGACTATAGGTTCCCCAGAACGACTTTTGCCATGATATACCACCATCTGATGTTTTAAGGAGGAAATTTCTGTAGTTACCCTCTCCCCATATATCTACCCACATTGAAGTTCCCAATGCCCATCCTAATGTGGCGCTGCGGAAGTATGCGTTGTGAATGTCGAGTGTATCTGAATAAAGTGTATCCCATTGAGTACCAGAATCGGTAGTTCTTAAAATTATGCCTTTTGAAATACTTAGGGTTGTTGGCGGATGGCTAGGTGCCAATATTCCACCGCTAATGAAACCTAATGTGCCGTCAATAAATTGAACTTTCTCTAATGAATAATTGAATACTCGATCATACAAATTCCAGTTATTTCCACCATCTGTTGTCTTTAGAATTAAACCGCTGTCTCCCACAGCCCAGCCAATCATATCATCAATAAACGATAGACTCCAAATACTGCATCGCCGCAAGTTCAATGTGTCACTTGTTAGCTCCACTCCATCCATTTGTTCGATCCATTGGCTGCCCCCATCAGAGGAAAAGAAAATTTTAAAGTAATTATATGTAACCGAACCGTCCTCAAAACCACCCGTTGCTATCCAAACGTGGTTTGGATCAAGTGCAAATACAGATGTGAAATCATACTGTGGCTCAATACTTTGTTCTAGCCACTTTTTACCTGCATCGGTCGTTTTGAAGATCGTTCCATTATACCCCACAAACCAACCTATGTCCGTCCCAGCTATGAAGTGAACATCTCTTATATCATTACCAGTCGGCTTAGGACTTTGCCAAACCCATTGAGAATAAGTTGCTGTGGTACCGATTATAATCATCATCATTAAAAATATTTTCTTCATTATCTTCTCATATAGTTTGTGCTTTAAACACAAAAACCCACCACACGCCGGTTTGTCCCGTCTGACGCATCCGCGTCTTGCGGGTTTGCTCGGAATGCAAGCGGGTTATTAACAATTCACTTATTCTTATATGTGCCTCAGTCATTTTATGACACTTCTTTGTGTTATAATAATTTATCTGCATTTTTCTGTCTTGATTTTGCTATGCTTATATCTTTTCAATTGGAACATTGACTGCTGTAATATAAAACCTATTTTATTTAAAATCAACTCCATCTCGAAATCCGAACTCCCGTAACTGTTTAAAATATAACGAGTTATCGAGCTGATGGGGGGGTATTTTTGGGCGGATATTTTTTATTTATTTTTGGAAGGATTATTGAGGATTGATGATTTAGTGTTCAAGATTCAGGTAGCAAGCTAATATTTTAAAGTATGTGGTGACAAAATGAAGACAGAGAGGAACTCCGATGCTGGTGGGAAAAACACAGCAGAAATCGGAGCTCTATGAGAGTAAGGATTTTTTATATCTTGTGAATAATTATTTTACTAGAATCATTTTCTTCACATCCATGAATGCTGTTCCTGTTGATGCCCCGGCAGTTAGTTTGTACAGGTATACACCATTAGCAATACCCTCCGGGTTCCAACTAACTGACTTGAATCCCGGACTCTGAAACTCATCCACAAGCGTTGCAACTTCTACACCGAGAATATTGTAAACCTTTAATTTAACCCCAGATGAAACAGGTAATTCATAACGAATTACTGTTACTGGATTAAATGGATTAGGATAATTTTGGTGCAATAGATATGATAATGGCTTGGTGGACTCTTTATCGTTTACACCTACTATCAATTTCTTAAATTTTAAAGCTCGCTTACTTTTTGGGACAAAATTCTCAGGTTCCCCTGCGCGACAAACGTAAAACCATTTTGTTGTATCAGCTTGGAAGCCAGCGAGAGCCGATTTTTCAATTCCACTCCATCCTACACTATCATATAAAAAGGTAATTGATGTATCCTGCTTATCAAGTATGACTTCAAAGTTGCTTGCGCAATCTGTGTCGTTAGCAACGGGGGTTAATCCTTTCCATTGAATAATGAACCTGTCAACGTCACGTCTCCAAAATATTTTCCCGCTGTCACAGTTATACCATGTGTACAATCTAAGATCGCTCCACAATGGAGCAATAAAGTTTTTCGGTATTCCAAAAGGTTGCTCTTGTGTTTGGGGAATATCCCAGAGATTGAAATAATCTGAGCTGTTCAGATGCTGTGTGTCGGTTGCTGAAGCTGTGAGAGCTAACCCACCATTAACACCGATCCAGCCATAACGTAATGAATCACCGAAGAAATCAAACGTGAAACCTAAATCAAAAGGACCTGCTGTTCCATCATCAATATTTTGTTTAGGTGTTACAGCGTTTGTGCGTAAGAAAAATTGATGATATGGTATTCCATTATGCATCGAATCAATATTAACCCAATCGAATGATGCAGAGGTATCAGCAATAAATCCATTCTGGATAATCCCGGTTACGCGAAAGGTTAACGGTATCGATGTGATTGTGGAGCCATTGAAATCGACAGTCCTGCCTCTAAGCTCAACAAAAGTCCCTGCTGGTTTACCTGGAATCGTGGCGCTTAACATTGTATCACCGACGATGTGTGCTTGAACAGAATCCCAGTTTCCGTAATTGAAACGATAATCAACCCACACTGAAGCGATGTCGGCGCTATCCAGGTATTCCGGTTTACAGAATTTTAATATGTTCAATTTAATATCGGTCCAAGCATCCGTTCCACTAACTAACCAATCTTTTGTAGGTATGAATTTAGGTGGTGGATAATTGAGTTTCATCGTATACCAGATATTGAGGTTCCCAGCATTTAGAGCGACCCAACCTTGTGACAAGGCTGGTGGTAAACGGTGCTCGTAAAATTTCCAGAGCCGCCAAGGTTTTATTCTTTCTCCAAGGAGTGTGTAACCAAGAGTTGCTCTTATTTCATTATTATGTAATGTCTCATTTCGAAAGCAGAAAAAAAATGATTCCCCTTGATGCACGTACGGCTCAGATCCCCAAAGATCCATAGCAATAGAAAAAATCTGAGTTGATTGCCCGATATGAACTGGTATCGGTATACCACCAAGTCCCCACATCTCATCACCAAATGGGTCCCACGTTGAATCTTGATTTGTACTTATCCAATTTGGATTTGTGGCTTCATCAAGGAAGGGTGCAATTCCCCCATCTAAATCAGCGGTATTCAAATAATAACCCCATTTAAGATAATCTGGTGTATAAACACCATGAACCTGATTCGGATGTATGTTAGATTTAAACATTCGCGGAGTGATAAGAAAATCTGCAGTATCATAGTAGGGGGAGGGAGTAAATACAAGAAAAACACTATCAATGATACCATATTCCGGTGCTTCAAATCTCATAGCATACACCTCTTGATGACGCATTATCAAACCATTCGTTTGCATATTGTATAACCATGTAGGATAACCGAATGTTCCATGATTATCGCAATCTACCAAGTTAATATTTTTTGATGCCATAGCTTTGGCGAGTTCAGACGAGGATTGATTCTTTGTCAAGGGAATGACGTCATTGTCAGGTGATATTAGAACGCGCTCCTGAGCGAAAATTGAGAATGTACTTATTAAAAAAATTAGAAAAAGCTTTTTCATATAGACGTTTATCCTTATTGATGTTATGAATTATTTTTTATAATCATTGTATGGTACTCGTTTGTTTTCTACGTAAATAAGATTGAACTGTTACAAAAATACTATAAGAATAGGAATAAGACTATCGGATCAAAACCGTTTTTTTGACCTGACTGAATTTATCAGTAGTCATTTTATAAAAATAAATTCCACTTGACAATCCACTTGCATCCCACTTTACTGTATGAAATCCCGCAGTTTGTATGTTATCAATCAGTATTGCCACTTCTTTCCCAGTGATGTCATAGATTTTCAAAGTTATCCAACTATCGACAGTTAACGAATAGCGAATAACTGTACTTGAATTGAATGGATTAGGATAATTATTTTCTAGAATATAGAATGATGGATCGGTGATTTTGAATTCACCTATCGAAGTGATTGTCGATCTTCTACTCCGATAAATGCCCCCACCGTATGTTCCCACAATTACATCTCCATTTGGATGAATATTCAAAGACCAAATACTTTCGCTCGTTAGACCTGAATTAATATCATCCCAACTCTGGCCACCGTTTGAAGAACGGAACAAGCCATAAGACGTACCACAATAAATAAAATTATTCCGATCTGTTATTAGTGAGAGAGCTGGATATCCCGCTAAGCTGGTTAACATCCAATCATCACCATTATTTGTTGATTTAAAACAACCGTCATTTCTACCTATAGATGAATAAACCCCTGCATAGAGATTGCCATTCGAATCTATTGCAAATGATCTGACAAAACCATATGTAGAACTAAAAGTCGTTTGTGTCCATATATCACCATTGTTTGTTGATCTAAATATTTTACCCTGAAAATCACCGTTGGTACCGGCTAAAATATCTCCATTTGTATTAACTAAAAGTGCCGTAATGGATGTATCCGTCAGACCAGAGTTTGTTTGAATCCAAGAGTTTCCGTCATCAGTGGAAAGAAAAATACCACGGTTGCCACCTATAAAATTATAACCGTTTTGATTAAGTGTTAATGTTCTCATTATATCTTTTGATAAGCCATTACTTACTAACGACCAGATTTCACCTTTGTCATTTGAACGATATAAACCATTTTCAGTGCCCGCGAAAATTTGGCCTTCACTATTAAAGTCAAACTCCAATGTTAAATATTTTGTTGAATCAATAATAATTTGTGTCCAATTTTTACCATAATCGGATGAACGGAAACAATTTTTATTTAATGTTCCAATAAAAATATTACTATCAGAGTCAATTCCAATGGAGATTATTGATTGATCCATCAAACCACCTTTATTAATCAGAAACCAATTTTCACCATTATTATTAGATTGAAAAATCAAACCACTGGTAGTACCAACTAAAACCCTTTCAGTCGAAATATTGAATACAGAATAGATAGAAGTATCAGTTAAACCAGAATTTTTTTGTAACCAGTTTTCTCCATTATTTGTTGAACGGAAGATACCATAATTCCGACTTCCAATGAAGATATGACCATACTGATTGATACTCATAGAAGTGATCGCCATATCGATCAAGCCATCGTTCATTTGTAACCAATCAACACCTTCGTTTGTAGAGCGGAAAAATCCATTTTGTGAAGAACCAGCAAAATAATTATCTGAATGAATCGCCAAGGATGCGAAAACGGTATCTATTAACCCTTTATTTAATCGCAACCAACTATCTCCCCCATTAGTTGATTTATAAAGACCTCCACAAGTACCGGCAAATATATGTCCTTTGGAGTTTATTGCAAGCGAGAGAATCCAAGGATATGAAATACCGTTATTTATCTGTGTCCAACTAAAACCATCATCTGTCGATCGCAATACACCACCTATTAAAGTTCCAGCAAATAAATTTCCATTTGAGTCAATTGCAAGTGCCCTAGTATCATATTTACAAGTATTTGTATCAACTCGTATCCATTCGTTTCCGAGGTCTGTTGTACGATAGATTGCCCCCCACGCCACGTAGTCCCAAACCCCGCAAAAATATTCCCTTCAGCATTTACTACGAAACATTGATTTGACCTATGTTTTAAACCATTATTTACTACAATCCAATCATTACCATAATCGATCAAACGGAAAATACTCTGAGCGCTGCCGATAAAGATACTCCCATTTTGATGGTTGGCGAAACAATAAACAGTCCTACCGTATAGTCCGTTGATGGGTTCCCAAAAATCGTCTTGTGCATAGTTATACTCGGATGAAAAGAGTATAAAAAATAATATCAATATTTTTAATTTAAAAAGATAGACTTTCACAACGATTCCTTTATGAAGTATGTTTAATTGCAATCTGTTATCTCAGCAACAACAGCTTCCTTATTTCGGTAAACTTCCCGACATCCAATTTACAAAAATACACACCACTTGTCAACACTTCAGCATTCCATTCAACTTCATGCTCACCAGCTTCCATCTTTTCATTCACTAAAATTGCAACTTCTTTACCAAGTATATCATATACTTTCAGCGACATGAAACCTGAAACATGTAACTTGAAACTTATATTTGTTCTCGGGTTGAATGGATTGGGATAATTTTGAAAAAGAATAAATTCTTCCGGGATTTCCTTTTGTAAAGTCGAGGATAATCTAAGTTTGATATCGGATTTCGCCTGCCCGTCCGTCAGGCGGGGATTGTAGATTTCAGTTGCTCCGTTCTGGCTTAAAATGATTGTATACCCATCTATGATCAACATTGTAGTTTGATTTGCTTCCTTTAACTCCCAACTAATGCTGACTGGATATTTGTCTGATTGAATCAGTATTGGATATTCTTTTCCGCCTGGGGCGGATTCTTGTTCAACTTTCACTAACATCCGTCCTGATTGGAACCGGACATCAAACGAACCAGCGGGTGGAATAGGAGGCAATTCATAATCATCGAATGAAATATCATCCATATACTGGCTTGTGAAGTATAGCGTTTGTTGATTATCATCCGTATCTCTTATAGTTATAACGTTGAATGTAGTTGGTTTATTCTTTTGGGTTGATTGAATATTGTATTGGTTTAATTTCGAGAATACTAATTTCCCCGACGAAATTACTTTGACCCAGTAACCTTTCTTGGGATGAAGTGTATCCGTTGATTTATAACCTTGTCGATAACCAAAGTATCGTGAAGTTACAATATCGGTTGGTAGTTCAACGATACTGTTTGTTGAAACATTTGATGAAATTGATCCAATCATATTCCAGCCGGGGCTGACATCAATTGTATCAGATGTTATTGAATCACCGAATATATTAATAAATTGCGGTTGGCTGAATTTTAACCAGTATCCATTCCCGACGAGGAGTGTATCAACTGTGGTATAACTACCCAAATAAGCGAATGCTTGTGATACCGACGAAGGGAAAAGTGTTTTAGTTCGAGAATCGCTTACAAAAAGGTGCAGCGAGATCAGATTCCAGCCATCATACAAATCCGGATTGAGGATAATGGTGAAAGATGAATTGCTCGAATCCACATTATCTCCCCCGTTTGAATCACTAATCTTGATGCGTGCATCAGTGGTTGAAACTAATGGAGGGGACCATGTATAAGAACCCTGCGGTGCAGGAATTTGTTCGGCGATAAGGTTCCAATTGATACCATTATTTGTAGAATATTCAAGCTTCACGTAATTAAGAAATTTCTGAGACCACATTATCGTGTGTTCATAGCCGCCTACCCAGATCTCTCCGCCATTTGGAATCAGCAGTGACAATAATGGTTGCCGAACAAGCTTCCGTTCATAAACACCATTACCAAATGTAGATGCGCGCAATTTCCCATTGGCACGGGATATTGTTAAATCCAATACCATCGCAGGCGGCATACCATCGTTAAACTCTCCCCAGTATACACCGCCATTTGACGAATAAAAAATTCCCAAATCTGTTCCTACATAAATATTTTCAGGCGATTCAGGATCGACTATCACAGCTTGATGTGGAATATCGGGAAGGTTTGCCGAGATATCTGTCCAATATTGGCCATAATTTGTTGTTTTGAAAACGTGAGATGTTCCATAACCTGAATATGTTAGATATGCAACAGCATTGTTCGTGGGGTCGAATTCTATATCTGTCGGATAACGGTTTGGCAAACTATCAGATCCGTTGAGACGTCTTGTAACGTTGTCCCATGAGCTTCCTCCATTAGCCGAGGCGAAAATTTCAAATCTTGGTATGCTGCCCAGTGTTCCGGTTCCCGTTGCCGCTATGATTATGTTTGGATTTACCCAAGCTACACCAATGCAAGCGATGTTTGTACCATTGAGTGTAGTTTGCCCATTCGAAGCAAACCAAAGTGTCCCGCCATTAGTGGTTTTGTATACATTATTACTACCGGCGTAAAGAATATTTGGTGTTGATGGTGAGATTACAATTGGTGAAATAAAATTTGTGTTTCCAGAACCTGTTGGCAGTCCATTTGTTGCGCTAAATGCACTAAGTCCTCCATTTGTTGATTTATAAACGTTAAGATATTGATATTGGTAATACATAACGTTCTTATTTGTCTGATCGATTGCACACCACCCGCCATCGCCGCCAAAAATTTCTGACCAGTATTGTGTCCCATAAAATTTTAGCGTACCATTATCCTGCAAACCTCCGATTGCAATTGTCGAATCATCGAATGCATTAGCAAATCCGGGATAGAATTGAGTTGTAATGAATCCGCTGTTACAATTTATCCAACTTTGTCCTCCGTTCGTTGTTTTATACACGCCACCATCAGTGCCAAAGTAAACAATGCTCGGATTTGTTGGCTCGAATGCGATTGCATGATGATCGACATGAACGGCATATCCCGATATTTCCGGCAGAGTTACGCCGCCGTCAGTAGATTTATGAATATCTATTCCAGCACAATAAATTGTGTTTGGATCGGTAGGATGGAGAGCTATAACATTATTATACCATCCTTGAGTGCCGACATAATTCGCATTGTTGACAAGAATCCAATTTGATCCTGAATTGGTTGATTTATATAATCCGAGCATACCACCAGAGCCGCCATCTGATATCCCGGCATATATTATGGATGGAATAGATTGGGAAATTGTTAGAGCAGTTCGTCCAAAGTTTGTTGTTGGTAAACCACTTATCAACTGAAACCACGAAGCACCTGCATTTGTTGTTTTGTACAATCCAGGGTTAGGCGAAGAGTTCAAGCTTCCGTGTGAGGCAACGAGCATCGAAGTATCATTAGGACTCATCGCAATATCCATTGCCATAAGTACAGAGTTGGAACGTATCCATGACGAACCTGCATTGGTGGATTTGTAAACACCCTCGCTTGTTGCTGTGAAGATTGTTTGTGGGTTGAGTGGGTTGATTACTATTTTTTGTATGGCAGTAATCTCAGGGTAAGTCCACGTCAATCCAGTTTGATTCCACGTCATACCTGCATCTGTTGATTTTAGAATTCCCATGCCGTACGATGCACGTGCCCCAGGAGTTCCAACTAACGGACGGTGGTACAAACTTATCTCACCAGTACCAATGTACATGACATTCGGACTTAGCGGATCAATTGCAATCGCACTCACTGAGACCGTGTTATATCCAGTATTGATGTAAGACCAAGCACCCGAACCCATTCCACCAGTTGTCGATTTCCACAATCCTCCGCTTGCTGCACCTGCCCAGATTATATTTATATTGGTCGGATTTATTGCGAGAGCCAAGACGCGCCCACCAATATTATAAGGTCCCAACGATGTCCATTGATCTGTTCTATTTTTCTGGACACCTATCTGGCTTTTTCGCATGGTACCTTTCAAGTACTGAACTGCCTTTTGATAACTACTCTGAGGAATCATTTCAAAAGGTAATGCACGCTGTGCATACCACCATTCAAAACTTCTATAGGCATCGCTTCGACCTAAAATCTCATTTTTATGTGCAGAAGCCGGTTGTTTATTTGTTGTCAACCAAAATCCTAAGAGGAAGGAAAAGAAAACGAAACAAATATAATAGAGAGTAATTTTCATGAATAATTCTTGATAAACATTATCAATTAAATATATTTTTAATTCTGACCAAAGTCAATTTCTTGGAAAATTCAGCTATTTTTGGTAATATCATATACAATTCGATCTAAAATCTGATTAAATATATGGCGACAACTAATCCATTAATAGAACAGGAAGAAATAGTTGGTGTTGAGGTAAAAACCCAGGAACCAGCTAAGGTAATATTATTTAATGATGAAGTTCATACCTTCGATGAGGTGATTGTTCAAATAATGCGTGCGACTGGTTATAACTTAACAAAAGCAGAAGTACTCACATGGGAAGTACACAACGCTGGAAAAGCAGTAGTTTATCAAGCTGAGTTAGTAAAATGTATGCAGGTCAGCAGCGTGTTGGAAGAGATTGAATTGTTGACACAGATAGAAGTATAAGGAGAAAATGTTATGGCTTTTAAGGTAAAAGAAGAACAGATTTTGTATAATGTGAAGGGAAAACAAACACACGTGTTACTTCCGATAAAAACATATAAAGAGTTGTTAGAGTACTTAGAAGATTTTGAAGATATTCAAGCTATGAAAGAAGTCGAACACGAAAAAGCTATTCCGTGGGAAGAAGCAAAAAAGATTCTTGCTAAACACAGGAAATGAGCTATCATGTCGAAATTCTTCCACAAGTAATGAAGGAATTAAAGAATATTCCTGATCCATACTATCGAAAGATCATAGGTAACATTGACGATCTGAAATATCAACCGAGACCATTACATACAATAAAGTTAAAGATGACATCAACCGAAATCAGAAATAGTTTTTTAAAATTCTTTGAAGCACGAGGGCATCGAATCGTACCAAGCGCATCGGTAATTCCTTACGATGATCCAACATTGCTGTTTACAAATGCGGGCATGAATCAATTCAAGGATGTTTTCCTTGGAACAGGCAAGCGTGATTATGTGCGTGCAGTAAATTCACAGAAGTGCATCCGAGTAAGTGGTAAGCACAACGACCTTGAAGAAGTTGGACGGGATACATATCATCATACGTTTTTCGAGATGCTCGGCAACTGGTCGTTGGGTGATTATTATAAAAAGAAAGCCATCGAATGGGCTTGGGAGTTGCTAACAAAAGTTTGGGGACTTGATAAGAAACGACTCTATGCGACGGTGTACGAATCGGATGATGAGGCAGAACAACTATGGAAAAATGTAACAGATATAGACCCGATTCATGTTCTTCGTTTCGGAAAGAAAGATAATTTTTGGGAGATGGGTGAAACAGGACCGTGTGGACCTTGTTCAGAAATCCATGTTGATCTTACTGATGATCTTTCAGGAGGAAAGCTTGTTAATGCCGGTGACCCGCGGGTGATGGAAATTTGGAATCTTGTTTTTATTCAGTACAACCATGATGAGAAGGGAGCACTAACGCAGTTACCTGCAAAACATGTCGATACAGGTATGGGCTTCGAGCGAATGTGTGCAGTATTACAAGGAAAGAAATCGAACTACGACACAGATGTTTTCATGCCGATAATTAATCGAATTTCTGAGATCGCCTGTCAACCATACAAAGCTCAGCTTAACGACCTGCTTGATATTGCAATGCGTGTGGTTGCCGATCATGCACGCATGCTCTCGTTCTCTATTGCCGATGGTGGAATTCCATCTAACGAAGGACTCGGATATGTTATGCGAAGAATTCTCCGCCGAGGTGCAAGATTCGGCCGTACGCTCGGGCTGCATGAACCGTTTATTTATAAAGTTGTAGAAGCGGTTGTACAATCGATGGGCGAACAATTTCCCGAAATAAAAGAAAAGCAAAACCATATAGAGCGAGTCATTAAAGGTGAAGAGGAAAGTTTCAACCAGACACTTGATCGTGGACTGGAAATCTTTGAATCGGTGATAGAAGAGATTGGACATTCAGAGCCGGAGGCTCATGCGCCCCTGGCGCATAAAACATTTCCTGGTGAAGATGCATTTAAATTGTACGATACATTTGGCTTCCCGCTCGATTTGACTGAGATGATGGCTTTCGAAAGAGGTTTGAAAGTTGATACCGGCAGATTTACTGAGTTGATGGAGGAACAAAGAAGCAGGGCAAGGATTTCACGGTCTGCAAATGAAGTTTCAACCAAGAATGTTGAAATTGGAACCAATGAAACTAAATTCACAGGTTATAATGAAGAAGAAACAGTTACTAAGATAATCGAGTTGCTAAATGATCAGGATGGAAGTTATATTGTTTTTGATAAATCTCCCTTTTACACTGAATCTGGTGGTCAAATTGCGGATGATGGGGAAATCGATCTGATTGATTTTGGTAAACGAACAATAGTAGGCAAAGTATACAAGAATCAAAATGGA
This sequence comes from Bacteroidota bacterium, assembly GCA_030019075.1. Taxonomy (GTDB): domain Bacteria; phylum Bacteroidota; class Ignavibacteria; order UBA10030; family SZUA-254; genus JASEHD01. The sequence goes on along the minus strand of JASEHD010000053.1, from coordinate 5,185 downwards.
GCGATTATTCACATAGTGCCAAAGGATGTCGAGTTAAAAGTAGGATTAACTATAAAAGCGATTATCAATAAAGAACGTCGTCAAAACATAATGCGTAACCACACAGCTACGCATCTTTTGCACGAAGCACTGCGAATGATACTTGGCGAGCATCTTCATCAACAAGGTTCGCTTGTTGCACCGGATCGGTTACGTTTCGACTTCAATCACTTTGAAAAAATAACTCACGCTCAAATCCGTGCCATCGAAGATATTGTAAATGAAAAAATAGTGCAGTCGTTACCTGTGATTGCCCCAAGTGATCCTAAGGATTGGCTTCCAATCGAAGAAGCGAAGAGGCGCTATCCTAAACTTAAAATGTTCTTTGGTGAAAAGTACGGAGATAAAGTCCGTGTCGTTGAAGTGAAAGATTTCACGTGGGAACTGTGCGGCGGTACGCATGTGAAAAACACAAAAGATATACAGCTTTTTAAAATAATTTCTGAATCAAGTATTGCAAGCGGGATCCGCCGGATCGAAGCAGTAACTGGCGATGGCTTGAAAGATCACATTCATAAACTTATGGATAAAGCAGGGGAGATGGATGCGCAGATTGAGAAGCTTCTCTTTGAGAAAGAAAGTCTGGAGAGGCAACTCAGTCAATTTACACAGGTCGAGCAATCGATACGACCTTCACTTGGTAAAATTACTTTCACCGATACGATCACGGGAAAAGTTGTAGATGAAGTTGAGCGAGCAATCCAGGATAGGGAACAGGTAATTGAGACTCTTTCCAAATCCACTATCGATCTGAAGAAAGAACTTAGCAAATATCGTGTAAAAGAGGTATCTTCTGGTATCGAATCGATTGTTGCAAAAGCGCAGGTAGTTGATGGAATCAAGGTAGTGTCGGAAAAAGTTGATGTGAAAAGTGTTGATGAGCTACTGAGCTTAGGCGATGCGCTCCGTTCAAAACTTGGCTCAGGTGTTGGTGTTTTAGCAACCGTGATTGACGAAAAAGTATCGCTTGTGTGCGTTGTAACTGATGATCTCATTAAGAACAAAAAGCTTCAGGCCGGAAAGATTGTCGGTGAGATAGCGAAACTCGTAGGCGGCGGCGGCGGTGGGCGCCCGCACCTTGCGACTGCCGGCGGGAAGGATGTTGCAAAGTTAGATGAAGCGATGAAACAAACAGAATTTGTTGTTATTAAGATGTTAGAATGATGAGCAAAATTGCAAAACATAGAAAAACGTATTCTTCAATCAAGACAGCAAAAAGAGTTAAGGAATCTACTCTTAATATTTTCTATTTGCCTAAAGATAAAACGGTAATAGAGACTGTAAAGCAAATGAATGGGAATAATGTTGAAAGAAGGTCGAGTAATTCCGATTCTTTACCATTTTTGAACGAGCTCGGCATCACGATAGATGAACAACGTCAGGCGATTCAATTCACATCGAATGACAAAGAATTGGTTCACAGATGGACACCGTACATTCAAGGGTTCTCAGCGTCGTTCGTACAACGTCAGATAGATCAATATACAAAAGAATATGAATTACATTCGGGAAGCGAATGGATACTTGATCCATTTGTTGGTTCAGGTACAGTTACCGTTCAATCAAAGTTTAATGGAATTCCTTCAGATGGTATTGAACTAAATCCATTATTACATTTCACAGCAAGGGTGAAGGGAAATAGCTGGAATTTATCAGGAGTGAAACTTCTAGGACTTCTGGAAAAAATAAGCAATTTCAATCGTGTAGAAGCTCCGGAATTTCTCGAGTCGTCAAAGCATTTTAATCCGAAGGTTCTAAAAGAACTTGAAAAAATTCGTGGAGGTATCAACGATCTCGATGCCATAGCGAAACTTCTTTATCCGAATGAAACAAACGGAAACGTATCCTACATGGATCTGTTCAAAATAGCGTTTTCGTCCATTCTTGTTGAATGCAGCAATTTGAAAAGGAGCCCATGCCTTGGTTATGATACAAAAAAAGTTGTAGCCGAGGATATGCCCCAAAAGTTATTTCGGTATAAAGTAAAACAGATCGCCGAGGATTTAGATCGTATACATCTTAATCATCGAGACCATATTAATACTTTACATGTTGCTCATCTTGGAAATTCCATGGAGTTTGATTATGACAAGTATTATGCATTGGTTATTACTTCACCTCCTTATATGAACGGATTGGATTATGTGATCAATTATAAAATCGAGATGGCTTGGTTAGATTTTATTAAAAACCATAAAGAAGCAAAACAACTTAAAGATGAAATGGTTGTGTGTGATAATGTGTCCAAAGGATTGACACGACAATTTGCAGAAGGACAGAATAAGTATCAAGATGATTGGTTGAAATTAATAGTTGAAAAAATTAGGGAAAATATTGAACGTCGAGGTGTATATCGGCGAACTGATATGCCATTTATAGTCCATAAATATTTTGATGACATGTATAAGGTTTTTGGGAAAGTGATCCCGTCAATCAAAACTGGAGGAAGGTTTATACTGGTTGTAGGTGATAGCTTAATTGCTGATGTTTATCTTCCGACTGATTTGCTCTTAGCGCGAATGGGAACAAAACTTGGAATGCAAATTGAAAAGATTGAACTTGCAAGAAATAGAAGGTCGGGTCAAGTTCGATCATACAAATTAAGGGAAACAATTATTACACTTAAAAAGGGATAAGTTATGAGTAATATATCACTTCCGTTTGCTTATCAATCATTTCCAGCGGATGAACGAGGTGTCATCCGTGCTCGAACTGATAACCAGCTTCGATTAATAGATATTCCAAGAGAGATCGTCAAAGAGGTGATTGATGAACACTTTGGGAAATTAGTATTTTCAGGAATTTATCTGTTGCTGAATCACACAAAGAAGAAAATTTATGTTGGACAAGCCAGCGATATGCGGGATAGAATTATCCAACACAATAAAGATGAAAAAAGTCTGAAGGATTGGCAACAAGTAATTCTTTTAACGGATGGGCGGCCTTCTATGTTTTCAGATTTATCGGATGAGTCTGTCCGGCTGGCATTAGAAACTTATGTGAATTCACTTTTTCAGGAATATGGTAATTACAAAACATCTACGAGAAGTACTCGGAAGATGGATATTAGTTTTACTCAATCTCACTTTGCAGAAAAATATAAAAAGGAGTTGGCTTTTGTTCTTTTCAATTTTGGACTTATTAAACAAATGCCAATTATTTTGGAAGATTTCGAGAGTGTGTTAAAATTCGATGAGCTTTTAAAAAAATTAAGAACAAAATTTAAGAATATTGAAACATCGAAGAAGTCTATTAAGAAAATTGATGGTAAGGTAGTTGAAATACGTCCTACTGCCTTTAGAAGTGATAAAGGAAGTAAGAAAAAACAGGGTTGGCAGGTCACGGTGCGTGGCTCTTTTAAGAGATTAGTAGAAGGAACTGATACAGGGTATTTCATTTATGCCAGGGGGGATGGGTTGGTTTTTACATTCAAAGAGTTGAAGAATTTGATTGGTGATAGAACGAAGTATGATACTACAGACTTGTATTTCAAATTCACTCCCGAAGGTGTCGTTACTCTCTACATCGCTGGTAGTGAAGAACCTGTAGATGTAACAAAATATATATTACCAAGTCTGCAATGAAAGAACGTATACTTAATTCAATTTTTATTTTTGATTTTTTAATTTTGAATTGATATGGCACATTTACCTTTAAAACTCCTAAATCGACAAAAATACATTCAGGATCAACTCAACGAAAGCGCCGAGATGAAGAAAAAAATATTCGATTCTTGCACAGACGATATTCTAAAAGCCGTCGACACATTGATGAAAGCTTTCAACGAGAAAAAGAAAGTGTTGATCTGCGGTAATGGCGGCAGCGCAGCAGATGCACAGCACATCGCAACCGAACTCGTTATTCGTATGAATAAAGCCAATCGCCCACCTCTCCCAGCTATTGCGTTGACTACAGATAGCTCCATGCTAACGGCTGGTGGAAACGACATTGGATTCGAAAATGTCTTCGCACGTCAAATTGAAGCATTAGGAAATAACGGCGACGTGTTAATAGCAATTAGTACAAGTGGGAAATCGGAAAATGTAAATCGAGCTATCAACGAAGCGAAGAAGCAGGGAATGACCGTCGTCGGTTTTCTTGGGAAAGATGGTGGCTCATCAAAGGGTATAGTTGATATTCCTATCATCATCCCATCGAACGACACACAGCGGATTCAGGAAGGGCATATTACCGTTGCACATATCATTTGCGGTATTTTAGAAAATGAGATGTTTGGATGACCAAAAATGAATGAAGAGAATGGAAAAGATATCTGTGTTCGTTTAGATGAGCAAATTGAGAAATTAAAAGTGATATCTTCAACGGTAAATAATACTTCCACTTATTCTACAGAAAACAGTTCCGTTTGTAACTAACTTTAAAAAATAATATTCCAACACACATGTTTTTCAACACTTACTACTCACCGATTTCACTCGCCGAAGGCCTGCTTCGCAAGGCGAGCGGGCAAGCTACTTACCGATCAACCAAATGATTACACTCTTTATTTTCTACGTGCATGTTGTCGCTGCGGTGGTTATATTCACAAAGCGTTGGCAAGACGGCGGCTTGAAGGAGGGACTACTTGCTTTGGGTTTTCTTGCGTTAATATTTTCAGTTGGCTGGTCAATATCAACTTTCATTCTCAAGTTGTTTATTGACGAGAAAGGATTTGGTATATGGCTGGATCGTGACGCGCTTTCGTTGACACTTTTATTGATATTGGAATCAGTGTTTTTCTATTTTCAATTGAAGCAGAAAAAAAGAAAATTAAAAACAGTGTAGAGTCCCATTTTGTGAATGAACTCTGCATCGCGTATCAATAAATTTCGACTCTGTGCAACTCACCTTCAAGGAAGCCTTAACAGTGGAGGTGAGTCGCACGTTCGCTAACTTATTTTAACAATAAAAGTTTTTTTGTTTGAATAAAACTTTGTCCTGAGCCCGCTCGATCATCCCGCCCGACATCTGTCTGATGGGCGGGCGAGCTTGTCGAAGGATCACCAGTAAGCAATCTGTAGAAATACACACCACTCATCAACTTTGAGCCATCGAACACTGTTTCATACTTACCAGGTTCTCGTTTTTCATTCACTAGTGTAACGTCCCATAGATAAGTAGACATTAATAAAATAATTTAGTATAT
>JASEHD010000052.1 GCA_030019075.1 Bacteroidota bacterium | reverse complement strand
GCCATCTTCGTTTCAGTCGAAATTTTAGAAGGAAAGCGAATCATCTGCATCAACTCTAAATTAGCATTCATCGCTTCGTTTGGTTTTAAGCCGGGCATTTCCATCAGGCGGAATGTTAATTCAGGATCGTCGAGGGAACGCATCTGTGGAATCTTTGCTTCTGCTGCTTTAACAGCTTCAGAATACGCATGTAGTTCAAAATTGTTCACAAGCGCCTCATCAATTAGTTCATTTAAATCAAGCTTTGGCTTTTCCTGAGCGAGTGCAAACGATGAAAATAAAAGCAGATGCAGAAATAAAATGTTTTTCATAATTCCTCTTTATAATTTTACTCAACTAACCTCGTCATGCTGAACTTGTTTCAGCATCTAAAATAATGCAAATTCATTAGCATGGTTCAGATTCCGAACCACCTGCCCGCAGCAGGCGGGAGTTCGGAATGACGGCAAAACGTAAAAACATCATCGACAAAAGTCAAAGATGCAGCGTCCTAACCTATTATGAGGATTAAATCAGGAGTGAAGAGGTGAAGATTGGTATATCTTCGATGAAGGGAGGTGAGTGAGCGTTAGTTAAAAATATTTTCGAGGTATACTGGAAATCAATACTCGGAAAAGTATGGATTATTGGAATAATGGAGTTCGCCTTCGGCAGATGGAGTTTTGTTACATCATCATTTTGTGTTTGTAGAAACTCTGTTTTATTCCGCTCAGCGGCAATGATCGTTTTGCAGCAAGGGGATTCCGCTTTAGAAATTTGTATATTGCTGCTGTCCTTTTTATCTGTATCGCACATACTGCAAGAATTGCTTGAAACTGTTCCCATCATCTTGCAATAATGCAAAACTACAGGTAGTCCGATGTTGAAAACCGAAAAGATCCCGGCAAGAAGTATAGCAACCGAGCGATATTTAAATGAGTTTATCATGTTATTATATGTAACACTACTTTGTTACATTTGATTCCTTATTAATATACATTAATAATTGAAGAAGGCAAAATAAGGAGATCACAATATATAAACTATCATAATTGGTTGAAATTCATTGATACTTGCTTTTGGCAATGAAGCATAGAAAAGCTATATTTTGTTCATGAAAAGAGAACTATGTCCAAAACGATAAGCCCCGTCCTTATTGATGCGCGTGAACTCTCCGTTCGCTTTGGTGAACAAGTTGTCCTGAAAAATGCAACAATGAGCATTCATCAAACAGATAGAATCGGATTGATTGGAAACAATGGTTCAGGCAAATCTACACTTCTAAAGATTATTACGGGTTTTATTAAACCGGATTCAGGAACCGTGACCCGGCGTAGAGACACAGTTATAGGATACCTGTCGCAGGACTTTCAGCTAGATCCAGCCTTAACGGTTTACGAAAACATTGTCGAGGGAGCACATGATGTCATCGAAATTCTCAGGGAATACGATTCGCTTCCGGTATCAGAGGAAAAACGGCATCTTCTTGAGGCACACATTCATCATCGGGACGGATGGAATCTGGAAAACAGGATTGAAACGGTTATGCATTCCCTAAATGCACCGGAGAAGGAGCGCCAAATTCAGACACTTTCAGGCGGCGAAAAACGCCGTGTAGCGTTGTGTAAAGCAATTATCTCTCGCCCTGATCTTCTCATACTCGACGAACCGACAAACCATCTTGATACCCAATCGATAGAGTGGATGGAGGAATTTTTGGAAAAATACTCCGGTGCATGTCTCTTTGTTACGCACGATAGATATTTTCTCGATTCTATTGCGACCCGGATTATCGAGCTTACGAATGGCGTCTGTTACTCTCACACAGGTAATTACACCGACTTTATGCTTGATAAAGTTGAGCGTGAGTCGCAATTAGAAACGGAAGAAAGGAAGAGGAACCGTTTCTTGCTCAGGGAACTTGAATGGGTGCGCAAGGGACCACGGGCACGGAGAACCAAGTCGAAAAGCCGGCTCAGTAAATATTTTGAAGAGGTTGATAAGAAAGGGTATGAGCCAGATGCGGAAGTTGAACTGATTATTCCACATGCATCGGTTCTTGGCTCCAAAATTATGAACTTAAAGAATGTCGGGATTGAGCTTGGCGGTAAAAAACTATTTAGTAAAGTGGACTTCAATTTCGACAGAAAGAGGAAGTTGGGCATCATCGGTCACAACGGTTTAGGCAAAACCACGCTATTGAAAATCATACTCGGGGAATTGCGCCCAACAGAAGGCCATGCTGAAATAGGTGATAGAACAATCTTTAACTACATCGATCAATCGCGTTTGGCGTTGAACGATGAGAACACAGTCTTGCAGGAAATTGGAGAAGGTAATGAGTGGATTATCTTTGGCGAAGAACGTCTGACTGTGTGGAAATATCTACGGCGGTTTCTGTTTGCCGATGACAGAATGCAGACGAAAGTAGGCAAACTCTCAGGCGGGGAGCGAAGCCGGCTTTTATTGGCGAAGATACTGAAAAATGGCGGAAACTTCCTAATCCTGGACGAACCAACAAACGACCTTGACCTGGCAACACTACGCGTCCTCGAAGAAGCACTTTCATCTTTCGATGGTTGTGTTATAGCGGTGAGCCACGATCGATATTTCCTGAATCGTGTGTGTAACGGTATTCTTGCCTTTGAAGGAAACGGTTATGTGCATTTCAGTGAAGGTGATTACGACTATTACCTTGAGAAACGCAACGCACGATCAGCGGAAAAAGAGGCGCAATTGGGTGTGGCAAAACAGCGCGGTACACAATTGAAACCGCAAACCAAAAAACCTGCAAAGAAACTAAAATGGAAAGAAACAAAAGAATTAGAGACAATTGAGCAGGAGATTTTGCGCGCTGAGGAAGATGTGGAACGCCTTGAAGGAATCTTCTCTGCGCATGACTTCTACGATACATATGGGGAGCATACCGTGAAATTGTCGAAAGAACTTACCGCAACGAAAGAACAACTTGAGCATCTTTATATCCGGTGGCATGAGCTTGAGGAATTACGGACGGGGATGCAATGAATGATGCTATCATCTTTGCCCATCAGGATGAGCGATGGTGAGCGAAGTAGAGCCACGAATCCTTGCTAAAATCATCATCATTTTTTATTTTAATGCAGGATAGACTAAACATGAATTTACTGAGCATAGACGAATCTACATCAAACGTAAACTGGAGAACGGATGCCAAAACATAAACAATTGACTCTCGCAACATTTAAGAAAAAGTTTGCTAAAGTTAGGGAAAAGGGCTGGATTGTATCCAAGAGAAAGGGACCAACAGGCATTGGACAAACTTTAGAATACTATCTTGGGATGCAAGAAAATAATATCGCATTGCCTGATTTAGGTACCGTTGAATTGAAAGCACACCGGATTGGTTCATCATCGATGATCACACTTTTTACATTTAATAGAAAAGCGTGGAAGATGAATCCACTGAAAGCAATCAAGAAGTATGGTACGCGCGATAGTAACGGAAGATTAGGTATGTATTTTACTATGGCAAAAACACCTAACAGTATGGGTTTATTTCTCCACATTGACAAGACTACGATTTCTGTACGACATCTTTCGGGAGAAATTATAGCTGAGTGGCAATTAGAAACGTTGGCTGAGAGATTTGCGAAGAAAATTCCCGGACTTGTTCTTATGAGTGCTTTCAGCGAAATGCACGGAGATATTGAGTGGTTTAAATACGATCGTGCGCAATTGTTAACTGGAACTTCACCAGATATTATAAGCAATCAATTCGAGGCAGGCAATGTTCTGTTTGATATCAGGATGGATACCAGACCAACGAGGAGCGAGATGAGATATATTGTAGAAGGCAATTGGTTGCAATGGTCTTTCAAAAACTGGAGTGGTATATGAGAGGTACTTCTTTAATCAACAAAGTTAGAATGACGTTTTATCCGATGGCTGGCAGTATATCGGAACAGTTTGAAAACTTACTTCAAACTCTTCAATGGATAAAAGTAAATAAACCTTCACCCAATGAAGTTTACGAGTGGTTAAAAGCTCAATTTAGATTGAGTCATTATTTTGCCCGTGATGTCTATACGGTATTACTCATAAGTAGTGGATTGGTTAAAGTGAGTAATGGAAGATGTTATTTGACAGGAGATGGAAAAGTAATATCTGCAACATCTTCGCATATTACTTTATTAGAGGTGTTTGAAAAATCTTTTGCAGGAGTTGCTGCAATTCTCGAAGTCCTTCGCACCAAATCCAATCTTCGAGGTGAGATACTAAAAGCAACATGGTTTGACCTAGTGAAAGAAAGATTTCCAAAGATGAAGGACTGGAGTAAAAGAACCATTAATAATCAGTGCGGTCATCGAATTAATTGGTTGCGTGCCATGGGTTTTATTACAACAGATGAAGGACGTTATTCGCTATCAAAGAGTGGTTGGGAATTCGTATATCAGTATCCACCTGAGGGAATTGCAATTCAACGCCACGAAATTAAACAACAAGAAAAAAAGGTTGATGAATTAATTTTAGGAAGTTTTGAACCTTTTGATGTTTCAACCGAAAAGTCCTCTTCCTTGCGACAGGTTTTAGTACGTAACCGAGCATTTCGCGTTATTGTTAGTACTCAGTACAATTATTATTGTGCAATTTGTGGCTTTCGTTTACAAGCGCCTCGCGGTGTTTATGAGGCAGAGGCTGCCCACATAATTCCCAAAAGTAAACATGGCACTGATGATCCTCGAAATGGTATTTGTCTATGTGGAACTTGTCACTGGATATTTGATGAGGGTCTACTCTCAATTACCCCAAAAGAGTTATCATTAGTTGCTGCAAACTATCTGCAAGACAAAGCAAAAGACTTATCTGCTCGACGATATCTAAATTTGCATGGTTGCAAGATAAAACCTGTCATAAATCAAAAATATACACCTTCTGATGAAGCACTTGACTGGCATAATCAAAATATATTTTTAGGTTGATTTAATACAGTCACTTTTCACAGGTCAATAAGGAGTACTGAATGCTTAAAGAAATCCTAATCCAAAACTTACGTGTAGTATTTGTCGGAGCAACCGTGGCGGAAACATCTGACGAACTTGGATTCTATTATATTGGTAAGAATAATCGATTTTGGGAAATGCTGGAATATGCCAACATCACACCAAAAATGGTTATCTCCCAATCGGACCGTAACGCGCTGGTTGGTGCGAAGCAAACCGGAGTACTCGATGATTTGTACAAGCAATTCTTCTTCGAAAAGAAGGAATCGACATTATTAAAACATCACATCGGTTTAACCGACCTCAACCGTCGGCTCGTCGTCAGCAAAGATGATGACCCGTCTGCAGAACCCACACCCGACGATATACAAAAGTTTATCAAGAAAATAGAAAAGTACAAACCAAAGATTGTCGCATTTGTAACGAGCGTGGAAATCTTTGAGAAATGTTTTAAAAAACTTTACCCAACGGCTTCCAGACAAAGAGGGAAACAGGATTTCAAGATTGGTGATTCAGAGGTCTGGCTTCTGGGCAGTACCAGCGGGCGTGTAAAAGATATCGATGCGATGGAGCAAGTGTTTAGTGACCTTGCAGATCTCCTCGGCAGTCTGGAGAATGAGGGTGTTTAAAAAAGTTACAGTCCCGATATCATCTCTCATCCTTTAAATACTCTCAATCCAAAAATATCCTCCACACTAATCGGCTCAACGGAGTAAAACGGTTCACCATACTTCATACCAATTTGTTGTCCGTAATACTTCATCCTAATGATTTTGCAACTTTCGTTAAAGTTCCGTAAGTTATTTTAGCAAAATAGGAAAATACTATTATGAAAAAGAATCGAAACTACTTAAAGAGAATTACTATTAATCCAGAAATATGTCACGGCAAACCGACAATCCGAAATCTTCGTTACCCCGTTGAAAATATTTTAGAACTGTTAAGTTCAGGTATGTCGGTAGAAGAAATATTATCGGATTATAGTGATTTAGAGAGTGAAGATATATATGCTTGTCTTGTTTATGCATCCGAATTAACAAAGGTCAAAAGTTTGCATTACCTAACTTCATGAAATTTTTGATAGACTCCCAACTCCTAACGAAACAACAGACATCCAACATCTGACATCCGATATCATCCCTTAAACATCCTCAAATCAAAAATATCCTTTATCCCAATCGGCTCAACCGAGTAAAACGGCTCACCGTAGTTTACACCGATTTGCTGTCCATAATACTTCATCCTCTTTTCCATAAAATCTAAGAATGATTGAGAACTAAGGAAAGTCTCTGGCTCCATCGATCTTGGATTATAGAACTGAGATTTATGCGCCTTTATTGCAGCAACTCGGATATCGTAGACATCGGATATATCTACAATAAAAGATGGAGTAAACTCATACTTCTGCATGTAATGGAAATATTTATGCGGTCGCCACGTATCAAGCTTTTTACCATAAGTTTTTATTGCAATTTTCCTCAACCCTGAATAATACTGTGCCTCACGACAGAGGTAATGAGCATGAACATGATCAGGATGCCGCTCTTGCCAATGAGGTATCAATATAATTTCTGGTTGATATTTTCGATATATTTCTATTACTTTCATTCTATTTTTTTTGATTTTATAAGTAGGAAATCTTTTATTCTTGAGAATGAAAGATGATACTGAGGGAAATAATATCATCAAATCATCAACCTCAGTAAGAAGTCATTGCCATGACAAAGGCAAAAATACAGAAAAAAGAGAAACAAGTCGAATTAGTTTTTAATGAACCACCCGAAGAATCCTTCGAAATAAACCGGTTGGTTGAGGAACTCGGACTAGAACTACAAGCACTGGCGAGCAGCGCAGGTGTTCTGATTATGTATGGGATTATGGAGAAGGAACGAGAATATATTGCAGGGAAACGGTATGAACGAACAATTGATCCAAGGCGAATAGACCGGTGGGGAAAACAGAAGTGGTATGTAATTATAGGTGGACAGAAAGCCCCCGTAGAACGGCTCCGTTTAAGAGACAAGGATGATAGGGAAGTAGCGTTATCAAGTTACGAGAGATTCAAGGATGCTGGACAACGAACACAAGCAGTATTTCATCGATTAGTGTCTGGGCTAAGTTGCCGAAACTATCCCCGTGCGATAGAAACTATACGAGAGATGGTGGAGGCGATAAGCAAGCAGTTGAAAGAATTGTGTGAACGTGACCTAACAGAGTTCAATCTCTGCAAGTTGATTATTGATGGAGTAAAAATTGGAGACAGCGTCTATATCGTAGCAATGGGAGTGGAAGTGACTGGAAAGAAAGAGTTTATGGGATTTAGAGAAGGTTCGATTGAGAATGCAGATGTATGTGTAGCATTGTTTGAAGATATGGTAAGGCGTGGGCTAAAGACGGAGAATCCTGTGTTGGTGGTGATTGATGGATCGACGGCATTACGCTCAGCAGTGGAACGATTTTTTTGAAACAAAGCGAGCGTTCAGCGGTGGCAGGTTCACAAGCGAAGGAATGTAAGGCAGCATCTTCCTGAGAAATACCATTCGGAGTATGACCGGAAGATGCTTGCAGTATACAAGATGACATCGTATACTGATGCCAAAGCAGCACTGGGATCGATAGTGCGTGAACTCGAGCGGTTGAACTTGGATGCAGCTAAGAGTCTTCAAGAAGAGCTGAAAGAGACGTTAACACTCCATAGGCTTGAGATACCATTATTACTTCGTACATCTTTTTCATCAACCAATCTCATTGAATCTGCATTTTCACGCGGACGAAGTGTGATGCGGAATGTGAAACGGTGGATGAACTCAGGTCAGAAACACCGATGGATTGCGACTGCACTGCTTGAAGCAGAGAAGAAAGTTGCGTAAATAACAATTCCTCAGGCCGCATTGCCTTGGGAATTTCAACCATTAATGGGACAAACCCGCTTAACCATCATCAATCCACTCCTCCCCTTAAATCAATAAAGCTTCGATACCGGCTTTTAATATTTGATAAGTTTCCTATTTTTATTCTTCCCTGAATCCAACTTTATCGAACGGATTAACGACACTTGAAGCAACATTTAAAAGATGAGCGGCAACACGTTTAATATATCGGCAATAGAGTGCAGTTGTAACAGAATCTTCAGATGGAATTGTTGGGTCATGATTTTGGATAAGATCGGTAACGATATGATCACACTCCTTTGTAATCCACTCATTCGAGCTCATTATTAATTTCCCGATTTCTCTATCGGATGCACGCAAACAGGGCAACATTTTCTTAAACATTTCTGCAACAGCCTCTTCTATCTTTTTTACCTGTGATTCGTGTTTGCCACAGTATAAACGTCCCGGATGCGCTAATGCAATGTCCATAATATTTTTTGTATAATCTCCTAATCGTTCAACATCTATTACAATACTCGTTAAAACTAAACCGGGAATTATATTCGCTCCACCTGTTAATGCGAGATGTTTAAAAACTTTACGACGCACTTCTTTCAGGTAAGTGTTCACCTTTTTATCCATTGTGTAAACATCTCTACCAATTTCGGCATTATCGGTGTTCCGTAAAGAGAAAACCGATTTATCAAACATTTCTCGGGTAGTTTCAAGCATAATATGCGATTCTTGCAACGCCTGTTCAAGAAAATTGTCGCTACGCCATAATTCATAAAGTTCTTTAAATTTTAACATAACTGATTACTCCAAAAAATAGATCAACAATAATGGAAATAGAAAGAAAACAAGTAATATATAAGCAATTGGAATTAATTTTGATCGAAGTGAGTATTCGGCTAACTTTTCTGCAAAAAATATCGGTATCATTTTTAAAGGAAGAAATATAAAGATACCAAAAACATTGAAAATAAAATGCGAAAACGCTACGGTTACTGCTGCTATTTGACCTGTTACCATAGCCGCGAGCATAGCAGTGATCGTGGTACCAATATTTGCCCCGAGTGTGTAAGGATAAATTTGTTGTATTGTTAAAATACCAGCACCAGCTAGAGGAACAGCCAGAGAAGTAGTTATAGAGCTACTTTGAACTAGAACCGTCAAAATCAATCCGATTACCAACGCACGGGCGCTTGTTTTGAACAGAATCTGATCAAAGAAAATTTCAACTCTACCGATAACTAAAGTCTTCAGATTTATAACAATATACCTGAGTGCAATGAAAAGAACAACTAATGATAGTATCAGCAATAAAATACCCGATTTGCCAACAACATTTACTATCAGGTCTATTGAAGGTTTGATAATTATCTGAAGTGGGTTGAATAGTTCCAAGCCACCCACATTGCTAAATATTGTTGCGAGATATGAAGCACTTATACCGATGAAATTTGTAGTTACTTGTAGTGGAAAGAGTACTATTACTGCTAAAAGATTGAACCAATCGTGTACAGTTGAAACGGCAAAAGCGCGCCGCATTTCATCGGGTCTATAGATATGTGCAGTGGTGACCAGTGTATTCGTGATTGTGGTTCCAATATTTGCACCCATAATAATAGGAATGGCGCCTTCGATCTGCAGCCCACCGACAGCAACGATTCCAACAGTTATGGATGTCGTTGTAGATGAACTCTGTACTATACTTGTAGCAAGGATTCCAATAAATAAGCCGATCACCGGACTTGCCGTTGTTTGTAAAAGTGTTTCTGCAAACCCTTTACCGAAAAACTTGAATGCCACCCCCATTAACGAGATACTTATAAAAAACAAATATAAGAGTACAATCAAGTAGAGTAAACGTAGAATCACTTGAGAACGATTTTCAATCAGAATAGCACATTCCTTCTATTGTTATTCGTTTAGATTATTTATTTTGAAATCGTAAACAATATAACTATTTCTGCTAAAAATCAAAATCTACCACCACTATTTACTGAACTAACATTTTGAATTTAAAAAAGATTTTTAAATTTGCTTTGATGATGTAGAGGGAAAATAATTAAATAGAGTTACATGTTTATCCCTTAAACAACTTTAAATTAAAAATATCATCAATTCCCAGTGGTTCAACAGAATAAAACGGCTCACCGTATTTTGCGCCGATTTGTTGTCCATAATACTTCATCCTTGTCTCCATAAAATCGAGGAATGATTGAGAGCTTAAGAAAGTCTCCGGCTCCATCGAGCTTGGATCGTAGAATTGAGATTTGTGTGCTTTGATAGCTGCAACTCGTATCTTATATACGTCTGAAATGTCGACAATAAAAGAAGGTGTGAATTCGTACTTCTGCATGTAATGGAAGTATTTGTACGGACGCCATGAAACAAGTTTTTTACCGTACGTTTGAATTGCAATCTTTCTTAAACCTGAATAAAATTGCGCCTCGCGGCAAAGGTAATGAGCGTGAACATGATCAGGATGCCGCTCTTGCCAATGTGGAATTAAAATTATGTCGGGCTTGTACTTGCGGTATATCTCAATCACTTTCGACATGTTCTTTTTATTTACCTCTATGTCGCCATCGGGTATTCGAATGTTCTCACGAATTTTCACACCTAAAATCTTGGCAGCTTCCTTTGCTTCCAAACTCCTTATCTTTTTATTTCCACGTGTTCCCATTTCACCTTGCGTCAAATCTAAAATACCGACTTTGTATCCATTCTTAACACACTTTGCGACAGTTCCACCGCAAGCAAGTTCAACATCATCTGGATGGGCGCCAATTGCTAATAAATCAAGTTTCATATTTACCTTTTGTTATTAAAATATTTACCACTGAGTTCACTGAGAGCTCTAAGTAACACTCAGGAAAATCACTATTATGAAATTTTATGCAATATAGATAATGCTTTCTTGAAAGGCAAAAGTTTGATTATCTATTATCGTTTAGATATATTCATTCAACGACATGGCTATTGTAAAAACATTCACAGTTAGTGAGATAACAAAGCGAATAAAAGGAGTTATTGAATCTTCCTTCACAAATGTATCGGTGCAAGGGGAGATTTCCAACTTCAAGCGACACTCATCAGGGCATCTTTATTTCACACTCAAAGACGAAGGCGCTCAACTATCGGCTGTAATGTGGCGTGGACGTGCAGGCAATATGTTCTTCACTCCTCAAGATGGGATGAAAGTAATTGCAATTGGTAACATCACTGTTTATGAGGTTCGAGGTCAATATCAAATAGATGTTATCCAGCTTCAGCCGCTTGGTATTGGGGAACTTCAACTTGCATTCGAGCGACTGAAACAAAAACTTGCTGCCGAAGGATTATTCGATGTCGAGCATAAGAAGCCACTCCCGGAATATCCTGAGAGCATCGGAATTGTAACATCACCTACCGGTGCAGCAATTCAAGATATATTGAATATTTTATCACGCAGATTTCCTGCCATCGAGTTAATACTTTATCCTGTGAAAGTGCAGGGTGAGGGTGCGTCATCGGAAATTGCGGAAGCTATAAAAGACTTCAACAAATTTGGGAAGATTGATGTGATGATTATCGGCAGGGGAGGTGGCTCAATCGAAGATTTGTGGGCATTCAATGAAGAAGTCGTTGCCCGCGCGATTTATCATTCAAAAATTCCAATCATCAGTGCAGTTGGACATGAAATTGACTTCACGATTGCTGATTTCGTTGCCGATCTGCGAGCTCCCACTCCATCAGCCGCTGCCGAATTGGTTGTTAAGCATCAATTTGAAATTATTGAAAATCTACGCAATTTTTGCTATAATATTAATCAGGAAATCACTAATATCATTACAACAAATAAAGATAGAATCTCATCCTTGCTTACAAGTTATTCATTCAACAGACCGATTGATTTAGTGCGGCAATATTCACAACAGGTTGATGAATTGAACCGTCATTTATTTCAATCTGCTTCTCATTCATTTTCAATCAATCAGCAGCGATTAGATTCATTTCAAAAGAGAATCGCTTCTATTAATCCAACCAAAGTGTTAGAGCGAGGGTATGCGATAGTTTATCGTGATGAAAAAGTTATAGACCGTTCTAATAAACTAAAAACCGACGAGGATATTAACATCAAATTCCATGACGGTGTAACTCCAGCAAAAGTTAAATGAAAGATAAAGCATGAAAAAAACCAAAGATACTTCTGGAACATTCGAGTTCTCGATGAAACGATTAGAAGAAATAGTAGAGAAACTTGAAACTGGAAGCGTATCGTTAGACAATGCGATGGAGTTGTATGAAGAAGGCGTGAATATTTCAAAACAATGTATGAATAAATTGAAACAAGCAGAGTTAAAACTGAAAAAATTAAGTAAAGATACAGACGGCAATTTTGAGCTATTTGATGGAACCGAAGAGTAACGAAATTCAAGAAGTGGAAAAGTATTTACCGCAGATTGATTCTCCCAAAGACTTACGCAAACTTACGATA
The DNA here is from genome assembly GCA_030019075.1 of Bacteroidota bacterium. Taxonomy (GTDB): domain Bacteria; phylum Bacteroidota; class Ignavibacteria; order UBA10030; family SZUA-254; genus JASEHD01. The sequence continues at coordinate 8,823 of JASEHD010000052.1, read as the reverse complement.
CCTGAGTTGAAGTCTGTTTGTGAAGAACTTCGTGAATTCATCATTGATACTATCTCTAAAACTGGTGGTCATCTTGGTGCCGGACTCGGAACTGTTGAGCTTGCTGTATCATTACATTATGTTTTTAATACTCCAGAAGATAAACTTATTTGGGACGTAGGACATCAGGCATATCCACATAAAGTTATAACGGGGCGTAGAGATGTTTTCCATACTATCAGACAGATAGGCGGCATTAGCGGCTTTTTAAAACGATCTGAGAGCGAATATGATACATTTGGAGCAGGACATGCGAGTACTTCCATCTCGGCTGCTTTGGGAATTGCAGTTGCAAGAGACTTGGCTGGAGATAACTACAGAGTCGCCGCAATTGTAGGAGATGGCTCAATGACCGGCGGGATGGCTTACGAAGCGATGAATAATGCCGGACTTCAAAAAAGAAATATGATCGTTGTGTTGAATGATAACAACATGTCTATCGGTCCAAACAAATGGGCATTCTCTCAATATTTCACTGAACTAATCGCTAATCCATCTTACAACAGATTTAAATCCTCCATCTGGGACCTAACTGGAAAGCTGGATAACCTTGGAGATCGTATTCGTAAAATCGCCTCACGTGTTGAAGAAGGGATCAAGGTAGTTATAACACCGGGTATGCTCTTCGAAGCTTTGGGATTCAGATATTTCGGACCAATTAATGGACACAACATTCCACTTCTTGTTAAATTATTTAACGAGATAAAAGATTTACCAGGACCTTTACTTGTTCATGTATTTACTCGAAAAGGGAAAGGATATAAACCCGCAGAAGAAGATGAGCAGGCACTTCACGGTGTTACACCTTTCGATAAAGTAACTGGTATCGCTCAAACAAAAAATACTATAGCTCCTGCTTATACTGAAGTATTCGGACAAGCCGTTATTGAATTAGCCAAAAATAATCCTAAAATTGTTGGCATCACCGCCGCTATGCCTGATGGGACTGGCTTAGATAAACTTCAACAAGAAATTCCAAATCGCTTTTTCGATGTTGGAATTGCTGAACCACATGCTGTTACATTCGCAGCAGGTTTAGCAACTCAAGGTTTTATTCCAATCGTTGCAATCTATTCGACATTTTTACAAAGAGCTTTCGATCAAATAATGCACGATGTTGCTTTACAAAATCTGCACGTAGTATTTTGTCTCGATCGTGGTGGTGTTGTTGGAGGAGATGGACCAACGCATCATGGTGTACTCGATTTATCTTACTTACGCTGTATCCCCGGTATGGTAATCATGGCTCCCAAAGATGAAAACGAATTGCGTGATATGTTGTACACCGCAATTGAATACAATGGACCAATAGCCATGCGGTTTCCGAGAGCAAATGGAATCGGTGTTTCTCTTAAAAAAGATTTTCAAAAATTGCAAATTGGAAAAGGTGAGGTATTAAAAGAAGGAAAAGAGATTGCAATCCTCGCAATCGGAAACATGGTTTATCCATCGCTTGAAGCTGCTAATATTCTTCAGAGCAACGGTATAAATGCTGAAGTAGTTAATATGCGATTTGTGAAACCTTTAGATATAGATCTATTGAGAAATATTTTTGAACGTCATACAAATATTTTAACAATTGAAGATCATACCATAAAAGGTGGATTTGGAAATGCAATATTAGAAGCTCTTGCCGAAGAAGGATACCATAATATTAATATCAAAGTACATGGAATACCGGATAATTTTATTGAACAGGGTTCAATTCCACAGCTTCATGCAAACCTGAAACTCGATGCTTCGGGCATTGCTAATGTTGTAAAGGATTTTCTTAGCACGCAGAAAGATAAATATTCTTTCATTCAACAATCATCACATATATAATAATTCATTATGAAAAAATTACGCTTAGGAGTTATTGGATTAGGATCGGTTGCACAAATATTTCATTTACCGTTTCTCTCGAAATTCAATGAGGTTGAGATTGGCGCTGTCTGTGATAAAGACATAAACCGTGCAAAACCAGTTGCTGAGCGATTCGGAATCGAGCGTGTATATTCTAACTATAAAGATATGCTTGAGCGCGAAGAACTTGATGCTGTGGATATATGCACGAGTACAGACACACATTTTCCGATAACCATGGATGCTATCAAAGCAGGTAGAGACGTATTCGTAGAAAAACCGATAGCGCGTCATTATAGCGAAGCGTTACAAATTAGTGAAGCGGTAAAAGAACATAAACGAAAATTAATGGTTGGTATGAACTACCGTTTCCGCCCCGATACGATGGTATTGAAAAGCTTACTTGAAAAAGGAGAAATCGGCAAAATATTTTACGTGAAAGCCGGCTGGCTAAAAAAATTATCCAGTGATAATAAGTGGATGACACAAAAAGATAAATCGGGCGGCGGCGTATTTCTTGATCTTGGAATTGTTCTTCTCGACCTCGTGTTATGGATGTTAAACTTTCCGCCTCTTCAAAGAGTCAACGCAAAAATGTATCGCCATAAAACAAAAAGCGTAGAAGATACTGCTATAGTATTTGCTGAAGTAAAGTACGGTGTTTCACTCGTGATAGAAACAAGCTGGTCTTATCATTATGCAGATGATTTTTTCTATTGTGAATTGTTCGGCTCGGAGGGAAGTGCTATGATAAATCCTCTTCGTATTCATAAAAAGCTGCACGGAAATTTAGTAAGTGTATCGCCTGTTAAAATAGGTTCTCCAAACGAGATTTTACGTAAAAGTTATGAAAGTGAATTAAAACATTTTATAGGAGCGGCACGTGGAATTCATCCCGTTATTTCAACTTGTGATGAAGCCGTCCAGCGGATGAGAGTGGTTGAGGCAATTTATCAATCAGCGACAAAGGGTAAAGAGATCATTATAAAATGAGAACTCAATCCCTCATCTCTCTTTTAACTGATTTCGGTTCAATGGATGGCTATGTCGCTTCCATGAAAGGAGTGATCATCTCACGTGTCCCCAATTGTAAAATCATTGACATCTCACATGCGGTCGAACCTCAAAACATCGATCAAGCTGCTTATCTTCTCTGGAGTTCATTCAGATATTTTCCCAAAAACACAATTTTTGTTTGTGTTGTTGATCCGGGAGTTGGGACTTCAAGAAAAATTATTTGTGCCGAAGCTGATGGTTACAAATTCCTCGCACCTGATAATGGATTGCTGAAATTCGTTTTTGGTACATTGAAGAAAATGAAAATTGTATCTGTTCAGAACAGAAAATATTTTCTTCCCAAAATAAGCAATACATTTAACGGACGAGATATCTTCGCACCTGTTGCTGTACATCTTGCAAAGGGACTACCAATAAAAAATCTGGGTCCAACCACAACACCGCTTTTCCACGCTGAAAGATTCGTTGAAATACTACCAATCGCACATGAACAATATGAAGGTAAAATAATCCATATAGATCGATTTGGTAATATTGTTACAAACTATTTTTTTAGTAATCATCCAAAAGATAGAATGCAGCTTGTTGTCGGTCGAGAAACAATAAATGATTTTTCAGATACATACACAGGTAAAACAGGAAGGAAACCATTTATGATTAGAGGAAGTTCAGAACTTCTTGAGGTTTCGGTGAGAAATGGCAATGCTTCAAAATTGTTGAACGTAAAGCTAAATCAGAAAATCAGATTGAGGATTGAATAAATGAAACAATCCAACAAACAGATTGACGAACTTTTTATGATGGAATGTATCGCACTTGCGGAAAGGGGAGGAGGATACGTAAGTCCGAATCCAATGGTGGGGGCTGTACTTGTGAAAAATAGAAAAGTCATCGGTCGTGGTTATCATACAAGATTCGGCAGGCATCATGCAGAAGTTAATGCAATCGGCTCTGCCAGAACATCTGTACATGGCTCAACTCTTTACGTAAATTTAGAACCCTGCAGCTATTATGGTAAAACACCTCCATGCACCGATTTAATTATTAAAAACAAAATATCAAAAGTCGTTGTTGGAATGCTCGATCCAAATCCGCTTGTATCGGGAAAAGGTATTCGCAAACTTAAGAGAGCTGGGATCAAGGTTGAAGTTGGAATATTGAACGAGGAGTGCAAAAAACAAAACGAAGCTTTTACAAAATTCATCACAACAGGATTGCCGTTTGTAACTCTAAAAGTGGCACAAACACTTGATGGTAAAATCGCAGACATAAGTGGTAAATCTAAATGGATTACAAATGAATTATCTCAACAGATAGTCCACCATTTACGCTCTCGAAACGATGCAGTCCTTGTTGGAGCGAACACAGTTAACATTGATAATCCAGAATTGACTGTCAGAAAATCAAAAGGCAGGAATCCTGTAAGAATTGTTCTCGACGGAGGGTTAAAAGCAAATTCAAATGCTTCTATGTTTACTAATAACAAATCAAGAACAATCCTGTTCACCTCTACAAGATCAGCACGCGCAAATAATTTGAAAATTAAAAAATTGTTAAACAAAGGTGTGGAGATTATTGAATTACCTGCAATGAAGAAAGCTGTACTATCTCTGAAGCTTGTGCTTCGGAAGTTAGGTGAGTTGGGAATCGCATCAGTGTTGGTTGAGGGCGGTGCGAATACATTTTCAAACTTTGTTTCGGATAAATTAGCAGATAAGCTGTTAATATTTACTGCACCGAAAATATTTGGTAAGGGAATAGACGGGTTTATTGATTTAGAAAATCAAACCGTAGCTAAACATGTCCGTTTATCAAAAGTGTCTATTAGGAACTTAGATGGTGACATTTTAATTGAAGGATATTTTTAATTTATGTTTACGGGTATCATCGAAGAAATTGGAACCATTGCCTCACTAAAAAAAATAGGTGACGGAATAAGGATTGAAGTCGCTGCACCTAAATCATTAAAAGAATTAAAAATAAACGACAGTGTTGCGATTAACGGTGTATGCCAAACTGTGGTTTTGAAAACCAAAGATTCGTTTGTAGTTGAGGCAGTAGAAGAAACCTTAAAAAAAACTACACTTGGTTCATTAAATCAAAAAACCAAAGTTAACATCGAACTTCCAACGCGACTCAATGCACGGCTTGGTGGTCATCTTGTATTAGGACATGTTGATACAGTCGGTGAAATAGTAAAGGTAAACAAAAAGAAAAATAGTTGGCTGTGTCAAATCAGGTTCCCAAAAGAATTTCGTAAATATACCGTACCTATCGGCTCAATCGCAATTGACGGAGTTAGCTTAACTATAGTGGAGTTAATTGATAACAACATTATTGTTTCCATAATTCCACACACTATGGCTAATACAATTTTTCCATCGTATAAAGTCGGCACCAAAGTGAACTTAGAGTTTGATATCATTGGGAAGTATATCGAAAGATTTGTTTCGGAACCGACGAGCAATTATTATCAGAAACCTCCGTTATCAGAAAAAGATTTACGAGATGGAGGATTCTAACTAATGGCAAGAAAATTATATTATAAAATTATTGAAGACGGCATCAACAGGATCACGAATACCGAGTGGGAAACGATACTCAGATTACAGCATTGGTATAATTCGGAATTTATCTGGACTGCCGGTAAATTAGGATTCAGGATGTATGCAGTTTTTCCAAAGGTGGAATATAATTCGGGCATTGTTGATGATTTGGAACTCAGAATTTGGCAGCGCAAAAAAGAATTACGCGATGGCGGACTTTCAGAAAATGAGACAATTCAACAACTCGAAACCGAAGGTTTAATCTTTGTGCAAAAAGGTGGATACTTTGACAATTGTATTGGAAGCGGGTTCACTCGAGTTGCTGCGAATGAATTCAATGCTTTTCTCGTATGTGAATTTTTGTTGAAAGCATCTATTCTTGCCCCCGATGCAGTGATTTTTGTATATGATGAAGGAGAATTTATCAAAACAAAACAGGTCAGATTCCATCAAGGAAATGTTATTATTCAATCTGTTGATGAATCGAAGCAAAAACTTGTTCAAGAAATGATTAACAATCGTCATGTTTTTGCAATTGTCGATCCTGCCAAATATGATCATCATCCGCGTTTTTCAAATATAGTTTCAGATTTTAATGAATTGAATTTAGACGAGCGTATGAGTATTCTAAAAGATTGGAATTGGTTAGGTTTTGAAAATAACTTTGATCTCTACGGAGATGATGTTCAGGGAGTTGACTTGAATAAAAAGGTTCTAAAATTCAAAATCGACACATCTGAGATGAAATCTTGAACTTGGCTTAAATTTTTCTTATCTTATAACGTTTCATATTCATTCATTTTCGAAAAATAAGAGGATATTATGTTTGGTATTTTAGTTTTTATTGAAATAATCGTTAGTGTTATATTGATGGTGGTTGTATTGATGCAATCCAGTAAGGGTGGGGGATTAGCGGGATCATTTGGAGGTGCTCAGATGGGAACTGTGTTCGGTGTTCGCCGGACTGCCGATTTTCTTAGTCGTGCAACAACAATATTAGCTACTATTTTCATTGCTTTAAGTATTATTATTAATATGTTTTTCCTGCCGGTTAAGACAACAACTACAGAAAGTATAATTCAGAGGGGTAGTACCCCAACTGCGGCTCCACGTCCATTGCCACCTGCAAGTCAGCCAGCAGCTACACCACAAGAGCAAGGTAAGTAAAAATCTTTTTTACTTCAGCGCCCATGGCTCAATTGGTAGAGCAGCTGACTCTTAATCAGCGGGTTCCAGGTTCGAGTCCTGGTGGGCGCACGGAATTCGTTCCTATCATAAATTTAGTGTCATCGATTTACTCTCAACTGTTTGAGATAATTAATTTTGATATAAATGATTACCGTCTCAAGATTCAAGCATAAGAATAAAGTCGCAATCATTACCGGAGGTGGTAAACGCTTGGGTCAGGCGATTGCGATTGCCTTAGCTGAAAATGGATTTACTGTTGTAGTTAATTATAACAAATCAGTATCAGGAGCAAAACAGACTATAAATCAAATTAAAGCGATAGGAGGGAGGGCTTTTGCAGTAAAAGCCGATATATCAAAAAAAACCCATGTGCAACGGATGGTCAATATTGCATTACAACGATTCGGACGGATTGATTTGTTAGTTAACAATTCATCCGTTTTTATTGAAAGTCCATTAAACAGAACGTCTGAAAAAATTTGGGATACTACAATCGACATTAACCTAAAGGGAACATTCCTTTGTTCACAAACAGTTGCACCGATAATGCTCAAGCAAAAAAGTGGCTGTATTATTAACATCGCATCACTTGGTGGATTACAGGCATGGACTCAACATTTACCCTATAGTATTTCTAAAGCGGGCGTGATAATGCTGACCAAGATTCTGGCAAAGACTTTAGCACCACATATTCAAGTTAATGCTATTGCTCCGGGAACGATTCAATTTAAAAATGAAGAAGATCTCAAAAAGAAACATCTTCCTAAGAATAATATCCCGCTTGAGAAATATGGAAAACCATCTGATATAACTGATTTGGTTGTTTATCTTGCGACTAAATCAGAATATATAACAGGACAGGTATTCGCGATAGATGGTGGCAGATCAATTCAATGAGATCGAAGGTATTATCATGAAAAAGAAAACACCGGTTAAAGCATATAAGAATATCGAATTTTTGAACAGTCCACACGCACGAACTGTTAGAATCCTGTCCGAATTTTTAGAACCACTATCTCGATTTCGTCGGGAAAGAATTCGAGATACAATCGTCATTTTTGGCTCGGCACGAATTCTTCCTCGTTCGTTGGCAAAGAAACAACTTGAGGATATTAAGAAAATTCACTTAAATTCAAAACTTAACCCACGCAAACTCAAACAAAAACATGAAGATGCAAAGACCGATTATGAAATATCGAAATATTATGAAGATGCTGTCAAGCTAAGTTTATTGCTTACGAAATGGTCGAGGTCAATAAATCATGATAGACATTTTGTTATCTGTTCGGGCGGTGGTCCAGGTATCATGGAAGCCGCCAATAAAGGAGCAATAAAAGCAGGAGGGAAATCGATTGGTTTGAACATTAGTCTTCCATTCGAACAAGGTTTAAATCCATATATTTCAAAGAATCTTGGTTTTGAATTCCATTATTTTTTCATGAGAAAATTATGGTTTGTGTATCTTGCGAAAGCAATGATAATGTTTCCGGGTGGATTTGGAACTATGGATGAATTATGGGAGGTTCTGACGCTCATTCAAACAAAAAAAGTAACCAAACCACTTCCCATCGTCCTATATGGAAGCGAATATTGGAATGATGTAATTAATTTCTCTGCTATGGTAAAACATCGGACAATATCTGCAAGTGATTTAAGATTAATCAAATTTGCCGATACACCTGAAGAAGCATTTGAATATCTAAAGAAGGAATTGATTAAAAATTTCAAACCGATTTGCAAAAAGAAAAAATGAGCCTTATATTAAAAACAGGGGATGACATGGTTTCGACAGGGATGAGGATGGTCAGGACTGCATCTCGTGCTCTCCGAGTTGCACGTAAATAAAGCGGAAAACAATAAGTGCAGACTATAACTACGCACTGGCTGCTTAATTAAAGCAACCCATCCTTCGTGATTATGCCCGGTGAATCACGAAAGGGTGTCGCCTAAATCGGGATAGTCTTTAAATTTGCTCAGGGTTTGGAGATAAAATTTTACTGAGATAGCTTGTGATGACTGAGTTTGCTCCGGAATTCATAAGCAAAATATTTTGAGCAAACTATTGATGTAGAAGTTCTGGTGGTCTTCTCTTTGGACCGGGGTTCGATTCCCCGCATCTCCACAAACGAGCCGTCTCTATGGCGGCTTTTTCTTTATAATTATTTGTAGGTTGAGCAGTCTGCTCGAC
>JASEHD010000051.1 GCA_030019075.1 Bacteroidota bacterium | reverse complement strand
CAATATACTAAATTATTTTATTAATGTCTACTTATCTATGGGACGTTACAATAGGTACCGTACCGTATACATCTTTTACTTCTATATATTCACCAACTACAAGAGAAATCAAATAAGAAACATGCGACTTACTTTCAAACCAATGGTAAGTTATCGAATTACCGCTCGAATTTTCCTTCTGTCGGAGTAACTTTCCGTTACTTATCACAGTGAAACGTTTATCCACCGTAACGATCATCTCACTTGTGGCACGATCGTTTGGGAAATCATAACACGGAAACCAATAGTGATTATCTTCGGGTGCACCCTGCGACCAGACTTGAATTTGTTTATTAGGATAACTGCTGTCAGGGCTAATGAAATACAATCCTTTCTTTGGCGAGGTAACCGAGTAGGAAATTGTAAGGTTGAGTGTATCGCTGGAACTATATGGTTTATCCAATGCGATTAATAATTTGTTACCCTCCGATATAAAATTCAAACTATCCGAGTTGAGTTGAATTCTTATTATATTTAATCCCGCAGCATCAAGCTGCACTGTATCAAGTTGTTTTAAAAGCGGAATAAGATCAATAGTTACATCGCCGCGGCAAGTTTTCTTTTTTTCGTCAATGAAAATATTGAGTTTGTAATGAAGTACATCATATGTCCGATTACGAGGTAAATGCTCTGGAGGGGGCTGCCGTTGAGCATAAACGATGGGGGAAAAACCGAACAACAGCGCAACAAGTATGCAGTGCTTCATTCGATCTCTACCTTGGAGTGTTTCACTATTGATGCATTGCGTTTTAATTTTCTTCTTTCTTCTTTTATGACGAGCTGTCCACAAGCGGCGTCGATATCTTCACCTGCACTGCTGCGAACAAAGACCGAGATATGAGCATCCCGAAGTTTTTGTACAAATCTTTCTATGCGATCCTTCGGGGTTGGTCGCAACATTGAATTAATCATCAAATGTTGAGTGGATTTCACTTTATGATATGGAATGATGTTTATCTTACATGGGATTCTCCTCGAAAGCTTAATCAAGTTTTGAACATCCTTAGATCTGTCATTTAGTCCGTCAAAGAGGATGTATTCGAACGTTGGGCGCCGTTTTACTTTTTTATAATAATAGTAAACTGTATTTATTAACTCCTCAATTCCATATTTTTTTGCAATCGGTAATAATTGAGTTCTAATATTATCATCAAGCGAGTGAAGTGAAATTGCTAATTTATTTTTACGATTCTCTTCAGCCATTCTTCGTATCTCCGGCACTAATCCTACGGTCGAGACTGTTATTCTGCGTGCCGCTATGTTCATCCCCGTAGTGATTATCTCTATAGATTTCATGACACGGTCATAATTCAACAGCGGCTCACCCATGCCCATGTACACAAGGTTGGAGATTCGTTTACCAGTATATTTTTTTACCTGCAAAATTTGATCGATGATTTCACCAGTTGTCAGGTTGCGGAGGAAACCCATCGAACCGGTTGCACAAAACTTGCAATCGAGCGGGCAGCCAACTTGTGTTGAGACGCAAAGCGTGAGGCGCTTTTGATCTTCCTCCTCTCTCGCCCATGGGTTTTCGAATGCTGTCCGAGGCGGGATAAGAACACTTTCGATCCGTTTGCCATCTTCTAATTCAAAGAGGAATTTTTTTGTTCCATCCGACGATTCCCGGATATCTATAACCTCAATCGAGTTAATGATGCAATTCTCCGTCAACTTGTCTCTGAACGGTTTTGCGATTGAGCTCATCTCTGCAAAAGAGGTAGCTTCCTTGTTGTACAACCAATCAAAAAGTTGTTTGCCGCGAAATTTCTTTTCACCGATGGAAAGGGCGTAATTTTCCAATTCCTGAAGTGTAAGTCCTTTGAGATTAAGTTTGTTCATTTCTAATGGATATAATTTAATAAATGGTTGATAGGGTTGCAAGAAAATATTAAACATTGATAATTCAATCGTTGGAATGGTTTCAAGTGGAGAATTAACCTCGTTTTCGTATCTGGTTTGTATATTTGTGTGAGAGGAAAGTTCCTGACATCATGTGAGAAGTAAAAAAGAAAATAATCAAAGAAATACTTGATTTTTATCTAAGTCTGTTGTACCTTATTAATAGTATGGATGCCCTGCAACAATGGAAGCGATTTGACGAGGAGGAAAGAAACTTTTTTATGATTGTTATTTCTTCTCCCACCACTAATCAATACACTGTTTTGACAGAATAATATTACATATGGAAATTTTACTAATCATACTTGTTCTGCTTATCGCTGTTTTGTTCTTCCTGCTATTCAAGCGTCGGTCATCTGAACAATCAACACAAAATGATCAACCATTATTATTGATGCAGCAGCAAGTTGAAGCATTGCGTACCGATGTTCGAAGCAGTTTGCAGAATGTTACAGAAAATATCAACCAGCAGCTATCTACCGTTACATCTCAAATCCAATCTCAAACGTCTGCTGTAGGAAACCGCCTTGATAATGCAGCGAGAGTAATTAACGATGTTCAAAAAAATTTGGGTGAACTTGGGCAGGCAACACGGGAAATAAAAGAATTAGGACAAAGTGTATCAAAGTTAGAAGAGTTGTTACAATCGCCGAAATTACGCGGCGGTTTAGGAGAATTTCTTCTTGAAGATCTATTGAAACAAGTTTTACCCCCGCAACATTTCAAGATGCAGTATCATTTCCGCAACGGACAAACGGTTGATGCGGTTATTATGACTTCCGATCATCTCGTTCCAATCGATTCGAAATTCCCACTTGAGAACTTCAGAAGAATGATCACTGCAAGCAATGATATTGAAAAGAAACCATTTCAAAAAGCATTTATCAATGATGTGAAAAAGCACATAGATGCGATTGCATCCAAATACATTCTTCCCGATGAAGGGACGTTCCCTTTCGCACTTATGTACATTCCTGCGGAAAATATCTATTACGAAGTCATAATAAAAGATGAGTCGTTTGCGCAAGAGACAGGATTGTACAATTATTCAATTGACAAAAAAGTTATCCCGGTATCACCAAACAGTTTTTATGCATATCTACAAGTTATTGCTCTTGGCTTGCGCGGGATGTATATTGAACAAAGTGCGCGAGAAATCTTGAGATCACTTCAGCATCTTCAAGGCGATATCAATAAAGTACGCGAACTCTTTGACACGCTGGGAACTCACCTTGACAATGCACGAAAAAAATACGATGAAACTGATAAAAAATTATCTAACTTTGAAGGACGCTTAGAAAATATTGCAGAACACACATTAACTGATGAAACATCAAAACAACTAATCCAGTAATTATTCAATAAAGATCGATGAAAGGAGAAGTTTATGTTTTTAAAAATTCACCCCGAGAATCCGCAGAGGAGGCATATTCAGCAAGCAGTTGAAGCATTAAACAACGGCGGTGTCATCATCTATCCGACTGATACAGTGTACGGAATTGGATGCAGCATTTACAACACACGGGCGATTGAACGCATTTATCAGATAAAGGGGCAGTATGCAAACAAACCGTTTAGTTTTGTCTGCTCTGATCTTAGTCATATAAGCGAGTATGCTAAAGTTTCTACCGTCGCTTTCCGATTAATGAAACAACTTATCCCAGGACCGTATACATTCGTTCTTCCTGCCAGCAGATTGAAACAATTACCAAAAAGTATGATATCAAAACGAAAAACAGTCGGGATTCGTGTACCTGATAACAAAATTTCACTCGCCTTAGTTAAAGAGCTTGGACATCCGATACTGAATGCAAGCGTAAATGATGAGAATGGAGAATTTTTTAACGACCCTGAAATAATCAAATATAAATATGAGAAACATGTCGATGTAATCCTCGATGGTGGAAATAGCTTACTGGAACTTTCCACTATACTTGATTTAACAGATGAACAGCCGGTAGTCGTTCGGGAGGGAGCTGGAGATATCAGCATGTTGATTGCAGCATAGGAGATATTATTTCTATCAGAGATATGCTCAATGAATGGTCGAGAACAAATATCAATAATATTAAACCACCGTTCGGAACGACCGTTCAGGAACATTGCGAGAAATTTTTTCTATGGTCTTCTTGCAAGTGTTGTGCTTTTAATAATCGATTATACCTTCTCGCAATCATCCGGTAATAATATTATCGGTTATCTCTTATGTGGATGGAGCATTATGTATTTCGAGTGGGGATCTGAGCATCTATGGTTTACTACAATTGCTGCCATGATTGAGAAACCATTTGGTTGGTTGGCCTATCTCACCCGTATTCCATTCTGGTGGATCGCAGGCGGGATGGGATATACCATTGGTTTGCTTTTCTCAAAGAAATTAGGATTATTCAATATTAATGAGATTCCAATTATTTTATTTTTTATATTTGGAGGGAATCTCGGTATAATAATTCAGGTATTCCTCCAGTTCCGTGTATACCGAATTCTAAAAATAAATTGATCATGGACCTCAATCATAAAAGATAGGAATAGATAATTAACATGACAAAAAATGAACAGCACAAGCTCATCGAAATATTACGGGATTATGCTCACAAAATGCACGGTCGTGATCTCGATGATTTTGAGATGATGCGCAAACGAGACCGCGATGATGAAGATTTAGATCAGATATCAAGACTTCGATTATCAGAGCTGTATGTAAAATTTGTTCCCGAGCGGCTCCGCCGGTGAGTTGGAATAAACGGTGATTTAAAAAAACACAGTTTTCAATTAAGAATAGTATAACTCGAATGGCTATAGTTATTAAACGTATCGGTATTCTCACAGGTGGCGGCGACTGCCCCGGTTTGAATGCAGTTATCCGCAGCATTGCAAAACCCGCTCTTACCTTTATTAATGCAAAAGTAATTGGAATCCTCGACGGTTTCGAAGGTTTTGTGGAAGGACGGATTCGAGAGCTTACAAAACTCGATGTTACAGGAATCGTTAATTTAGGTGGAACGATCCTTGGAACCTCAAATAAAGGCGACCCATTTCATTACCCGCGTGATGGAACATCGGGGGTTATGGTTACAGATTGCTCTGACCTCGTCGTAGATAATTACCGCCAGTGGGGGCTTGACGCTCTTATTGCAATTGGTGGAGACGGAACAATGAACATCGCACATAATCTTACGAAGAAGGGAATGAATATCGTCGGCGTTCCGAAAACTATAGATAACGATCTCGATGCAACGGATATAACATTTGGCCACGATTCTGCTCTTCAAGTAGCAACAGAAGCGATTGATCGGCTTCAAACTACTGCCTCTGCGCATCATCGCGTAATTGTAATCGAGGTGATGGGAAGGTATGCCGGGTGGATCGCGTTAGGCGCCGGTGTCGCTGGTGGCGCTGATGTAATCCTGATTCCAGAAATTCCATTCAATTGGGATGTTATATTTGATTTTGTTTGGAAGCGAAGTAAGGGTGCCCGCTATAGCATCATCTGTGTTGCAGAAGGTGCAAAACCTGAAGATGGACATCATATCATAAAGGAACAGGATTCGAAGCGTACCGATCCGATTCGTTTAGGCGGTATTGGGGAAATCGTAGCTGCACGAATTCAGGAAGAGACAAAACTCGAAACACGCGTTACTGTGCTTGGCCATGTCCAGCGCGGCGGAAGTCCGTCTGCATTTGACCGGATTCTCGGTACTAAATTTGGTACGATGGCGCTCCATGCAGCTTCAAGAGGAGAGTTCGGTACAATGGTGAGTCTACGCGGCAGAGACGTTGTAACTGTTAAGCTTGAAGATGCGATTAAACATCAACGCCTTGTTCCTCCCGATTCACAACTTATAATGGCGGCACGGGCAGTGGGAGTTTGCTTTGGAGATTAATTATTTATTTCAGATATTTAATATTGTCGGCGAAATGTTTTTGGTGAAGATTACGAGCCATCCGAATGAGCTGCCGACATTTGACAATATTTGGCTCACCGGAGCGTTTTGGGTGTGGTGAGAATGGACACTCCAGCTCGTTGTTAATTGCAAAGAATCGTAATCACCGACTCTCTATGTTAGAAAGCCTACCAGACTTCTCCTTTTCCCTCTGGTAGGCTTTATAGATTTTTACACGACGTTTATCTATGGTTGTTGAAGGAAAACAGAAAAACAGGTGTTCACTTATCAAACCCGATATCCTGCTTGCTGCATATGCCACTGGCTATTTCCCGATGGCTGATTCTCGCGGGGGAGAGATTCGGTGGTATTCTCCCGATCCACGGACAATTATTCCACTTGATGGATTAAAGATTTCCAGAAGTCTTGGGCAAACACTCAGGAAAAATATATTTTTAATAAAATTGAATACGGCTTTCGAGGAGGTAATTCGTTGTTGTGCAGAGCGGAAAGTTACATGGATATCTGAAGAAATAATTCAAAGTTATATTGAACTTCATCGGTTAGGATTTGCACATAGTGTCGAGGCATGGAAGAATGAACTACTTGCCGGTGGATTATACGGCGTGGCGCTCGGCGCGGCCTTTTTTGGCGAATCAATGTTCAGCAGCGTGCGGGATGCATCGAAGATTGCACTTATCCAATTAGTTGAACGACTTCGGGAAAAGAAATTTGAATTACTGGATACACAATTCATAACACCGCACCTTGCCCGTCTTGGTGCAATTGAAATCAGCCGAGAAGATTACATAGATCGACTTGGAAAAGCGGTCGGAAAACAACGATCATTTACAAATTGAATTCAAATAGAAATGTTCCTATATTCAAACGTGGATCAGAATAATACTTTCATACTGTTGAAAATAAAAGAAGAAGTAGGGATGTTCAATTGAATATCCCTGCAGGGGAAATATTATGATCGGACAGACAATATCACATTCACCCCGTGAGATAAGAATAGGAATGAAATGCTCTTTCCTAGGACAGACTCGGAAATTATCTCACGGGGTAAACAATCAAAGGCACTATCTATGTTAGGTAATAACATTTCACATTATCGTATAATAGAAAAACTTGGTGAAGTTCCAATACGACTGGATTTAGCGAGTGCAGCGAAGCTAAGTCCATTTGTCGGATTGAGAATCCCGCCCATCCTGAGCTTGTCGAAGGATGGCGGGAGCAGCGAGGAGAAAACGCTATGATTGGGCAGATGATTTCACATTATCGCATCATCGAGAAGTTGGGTGAAGGCGGCATGGGCGTGGTGTATAAAGCCGAAGACAACAAGCTCAAACGCATCGTCGCACTCAAGTTCCTTCCAAAAGAGTTTCTGTGCGATTCCGAAGCAAAATCTCGATTTGTTCATGAGGCTCAAGCCGCATCCGCCTTGAACCATCCCAACATCACCACAGTTCACGAGATCGATGAAGTAGAGGGCGAATGCTTCATCTCCATGGAATATATCGAAGGTAAATCGATAAAAGAATTGGCAAAGGGAAAGGAATTACCTATAGAAGAGATCTTGAGAATTGCTATCCAGGTAGCAGAAGGGTTATCAAAAGCTCACCAGAAAAATATTGTTCACAGAGACATCAAGTCAGACAACATCATGCTTACTCATGATGGTTTAGCTAAGATAATGGATTTTGGACTTGCCAAGCTGAAAGGAGTAACAAAGCTAACTAAAACTGGAACAACGCTTGGGACAGTACAGTATATGTCGCCAGAGCAAGCTCAGGGAATTGAGATTGACCAGCGGTCAGATATTTTTTCTTTTGGAGTGGTATTGTATGAGATGATCACCGGTAAACTCCCTTTTCGAGGTGAGCATGAAGCCGCCATTATCTATTCTCTCGTCAACGAGACACCAGAACCATTGGCAAGATACAAAGCGAATGTTCCTGAAGGATTGCAAAGGATAGTTGATAAGGCATTACAGAAAGACCGCAATATCAGATATCAGAGTGCAGCAGATGTCATAGCGGATTTGAAGGGATTACAGAAGGAGATGACCAGTGCTGGAGTAGAAGCTATGCTTCCCAGGCGAACGAAAAGATTCAAGTGGTTAGCATGGGTAATTGGTTTGTTATTTCTCGTCGGCATAGCGATAACGGTAGTGTTGGTATTTAAGCCATGGTCTATCTCGACAAGAGCAGAAGCGAAGTCATTAGCTATTTTGTCCTTTAAGAATCTTGGCACTGAAGCGGACGGTTACTTGGCGAGCGGACTTGCTGAGGATCTGGCTATCAAGCTCCGTAAACTTGCTGGTTTTCGTGTAGCCAGCAGTGAAGATATACGTCAGCTCAGCAAGGAGGAGCTTTTACCTAAGCAGATTGCTTCTCGCCTGAATGTTCAGTATGCGTTAGGGGGTTCGCTGTTGAAGGCAGGTGATTTGATTCAGGTAAATGTAGAAGTGATTGAGCAAGCAACTGGAGAAGTGATCTGGTCAGAGCAGTTCCAAAGGAAGTTCACTGATATACATGAATTTCATGATGAGGTTTCTCAAAAGATTGCTAAAGCTCTCAAGGTTGGACTCAGCCCAACTGATCGAATTGCTCTGAAGCATAAACCCACAGATAGTCCTGAAGCATACGATCATTACTTGAAGGGTCGGCACTATTATTATAACATCACCTTCAGGGATAATGAACTTGCAGAAAGGGAGTTTCAAAGAGCGCTGCAACTTGATAAAAACTATCCTCTCGCTTTAGCAGGTTTGGCAGATGCCTACGTACAGCGGTATAAGGAACGATTCGATTATGATGAATACTGGTTGGACTCGGCTGAAGTGCTTGTAGGAAAAGCGTTATCGCTTGAACCGGATCTTGCGGAGGCATACGAATCACGTGCTGAATTTCTGCTGGAAGAGGACAACATAACTGGTGCAATTGAAGCTGCCGAGAAGGCAAGAGAGCTTCGACCTGATTGGGATGAACCATATATACATCTCGGCGACATCTATAAGCAGCGGGGCGAGCGTTCCAAAGCTCTGGCGCTCTTCAATACCGCCTTGAATCTCAGACCGAGTGTGGAGGCTTTGTGTGGTATAGCTAATATTTTTCAATCACGCGAACAGATGGATTCGGCAAGAGCGGCTTATCAGGCAGCAATTAAGCTGAATCCTGATCATGATCGATCCTACCTTGAATTCGGTGATTTACAGAGTGAGTTGCGCAATGTTGAAAAAGCAGAAAGTCTCTATCGATGTGCTATAGAAGTTCGACCTGATCACGCCGCTGGCTATCAACGGCTTAGCGAGAGCATGTGCTGGAACCGAGGAAAGGTTCAAGAAGGTGAGACCCTTCTTCGAAATTTTGTGGAACGATTTCCTTATAACTGGGACGGTTATGAGGCACTATACGACTATCTGAAAAATCATAAGGACGATGAACCAGCTGCTGTCAAGATCGTCGAGGAAGCTGTGAGTCGCAATCCGAATCGTGTGTGGCCGCATCTTCTTTTTGCTTCTGCATATGCAGAAAAAATGTCGCCGGGGACTAAATGGAGTAAAGCAATGCAGGCATCAGAGGAGGCAGTGCGCGCCGTAGAGCGTGCACTTGCCCTTCGTCCGAATTCTGGTAGGGTATTTGAATGGGCAGGTAAAGTTCACTATAATCTAAATCGCCTTGATGAGGCTCTGGACTATTACAATCGAGCCTTGGAGTTAAGGCCTGGGTCCAGTGATCCGCTTTTACATATAGCGTTCGCTTATAGGGAGATGAAAATGTATGAAAGAGCGGCTGAATTTGCATACAAAGCAGTAATGCAATCGCCTGGAAATTATGTTGGATATTATTATCTCGAGTATTTCATGGTTGAGCCACTCAATAGGTGGGAAGAATATTTTGACATTATTCAAAAGGCTGCCAAAGAATATGGTGATGATCCTGGAATAAACTACGTGGTCATTCAAGCACAGTGTGCATCAGGCCAATATAAAGAAGTGATGAAAACTCTTCAGCGCCCACGGGTATATTGGCCAAGCTACCATGGTATTGCTCTATGGTTATCTGGGGATACACAAGCAGCGTTGGTAAAGTTTAGAGAAGCAGCTAAGTACGATTGGCAGATTGGTCTCTGGCTCGTGACTCTTTTGAAATCAGAGCGCAGATTCGATGAAATTGAGAAATATCTAGAAAGTATTAAGAAAAGGGAACCTGATCATCTTTCAGGCTTCACATTTTGGACATCCCTTGCAGCTCCATACTATATGTCAATGCGACGCTTTGATAGTGCTCTTGCTGTTTACACCGAATATCGGCGAAGTGGCGAAGAGATAAGTGCTAATGAAATATCAAGACTGATGGCGGAATGCTACAAACAAAAAGGAGAGATCGATAGGGCCAGACATATTCTGGAAGGGCTAGCTGATAGTTTAACTGGACTATCACGATCTTTTATGCTTCGGGATCTGGCACTACTTCAAGCAATCAGTGCGCGAGATCTAATCTCCGCTCTGAAACTTGCTGAAAAAGCACAAGCCGAATTAAATCGCTCGGATGATCGGATTACTGAACTTCTTTTATGTTTGCAATATGCAAGCAGAAGGGCATCGGAGGCAGCGCAATCTGTTGAAAAGTTAGGGTACCAAACGGGGAGTGCCTTCGGGTCTCGATATGGATTGATTTATTTTCCTACGTACCGCAGAGCTCAGATAGCAGCAGCAATAGGATCGAGTAACGCAATTGAATATCTCAGCGATGCAATCTCGATCTTGACACGTTTGCGGAATGGAAGGTATAATCATGCTAGAATAAGTGATGCAGCTGCCTGTCTTGCGATGGCTCTGGGGCGTGCAGGGAAAAACAATAGTGCCCGGCAGCAGATCGAGTGGGCACTCAAATTAGAACCAGAGCGTGCAGACATTGCATACAATGCCGCTTGTGCCTACTCGCTTATCGGTGATACTGCACTGGCTTTGCAGTGGCTTGAAACCGCCGTGAAGCGAGGACATCAGGAACTCTGGTGGGCGCGTGTCGATCCCGATCTCAATCCTCTCCGCACACTCAAAAGTTTTCAAAAGATTATGAGCGATTGGGATAACAACATACGCAAGATTCTCGAACGTAATCCTTACTCAAGCGGCAAGAAAAAATGATTTAAGCATTGAGGCAGTTATGATTGGACAGACCATATCACACTACAAAATTCTAGAAAAAATAGGTGAAGGCGGCATGTCCCAAACTTTCCCACGAGCACAGCGAGTGGATGAAAGTTTGAGGATCCCGCTGATGCGAAGCGGAAGCGGGAGGTGTTTGCTATGATTGGGCAGATGATTTCACATTATCGCATCATCGAGAAGTTGGGTGAAGGCGGCATGGGCGTGGTGTATAAAGCTGAAGACAACAAGCTCAAACGCATCGTCGCACTCAAGTTCCTTCCAAAAGAGTTTCTGTGCGATTCCGAAGCAAAATCTCGATTTGTTCATGAGGCTCAAGCCGCATCCGCCTTGAACCATCCCAACATCACCACAGTTCACGAGATCGATGAAGTAGAGGGCGAATGCTTCATCTCCATGGAATATATCGAAGGTAAATCGATAAAAGAATTGGCAAAGGGAAAGGAATTACCTGTAGAAGAAATCTTAAGCATAGCAATCCAGATAGCAGAGGGATTATCGAAGGCGCATCAGAAAGATATTGTTCACAGAGATATTAAATCTGATAATATCATTATAACACATGATGGCTTGGCGAAGATAATGGATTTCGGACTTGCCAAGCTGAAAGGAGTAACGAAGCTTACTAAAACTGGAACAACGCTTGGGACAGTACAGTATATGTCGCCGGAGCAAGCTCAGGGAATTGAGATTGACCAGCGTTCAGACATTTTTTCTTTTGGGGTAGTTTTATATGAGATGATAACAGGTCAGCTTCCTTTCAAGGGAGAACATGAAGCTGCAGTACTCTATTCTCTCATCAACGAGACACCGGAACCACTGGCAAGATACAAAGCAAATGTTCCGGTAGGATTGCAGAAGATAGTTGACAAGGCATTACAGAAAGACCGCAGTATCAGGTATCAGAGTGCGGTTGAAATAATAGCGGATTTGAAGGGATTGCAGAAGGAGACAACGATTGTCGGCATGATAATGCCTAAAAAGAAATTTATGCGGATCATAATTCCTTCTTCAGTAATTCTAATCACGGTCATTTTGTATCTCTTTTTCTTGACTCCGCATTCACCTGATCTCAATCCCAACATGACATTTCGTGTTCTGCCGATTCCATTCACGGAAATTGGGTCTCCGGGACTGTCGCAAGACGGAAACTGGGCGGTATTTCCGGCAAGCGATGCGAGCGGCAAGTGGGACGTCTATTACATGAGTACGACATCGGGAGAATCGCGGCGCATTACATCGGATTCGAGCGGGTGGATGTGGGCTACTGACATCTCTCCGGATGGAAGCCGGATTGTTTTTGACAGGTTCGACGCTTTGGCGATGCAGACCCAAATTGCAATCGTCTCCTGCGTCGGCGGTTCAAGCAGAAAGGTGGTGGGTGCTGGTCTCTTCCCGCGATGGAGGCCCGACGGTCAGCGCATCGGATATCTGCGTGGCAAAGATTTTGGAAGCCGGTCCGGTAAGGTGGAATTCTGGACCATCAAACCGGATGGGAGCGACAACCGGTTCGAGCTGCTCGACAGCGTGTCGAGCGGCACGGGAAGATCTTCAAGGTTTTCGTGGTCGCCGGATGGAGGATCCATCTGCTGGATCCGGAGTCTTTCGTGGCAATGTCAGGAAGCGATGCGATATGAGCTTTCCACGGGGAAGGAACAGCAGATAACGTTCGATAGGAAGAGTATCACGGATGTCTGTTGGACCTCCAACAACGAGATCGTCTTCGCGTCGAACAAGAGCGGTAACTACGATCTTTGGATGGTACCGGCATCGGGCGGTTCAGCAACACAAATAACCAAAGGTGCTGGTCCAGATTACTCAATGGCGATCTCCCGAGATGGGTCAAAGCTGTTGTATTATCAAATGGAGCAAATTGCCCATATTTGGATCGCAGGTACGAATGGAAGCAATCCGCACCAAATTACGTTTGATCACGCAATACTCCATGGCGTTTCTTTCTCACCCGATGGAAAAAAAATAGTGTTCGGGTGTGCACAGACGGAAGGTATGACAGAGGGATCTTTCGTCTGCTCAATTGACCGAGATGGAAGAAATCGGGAGCAACTGACCTCGGGTGAAGAACATATCAACAAACCTCTAAAATCCCCCGACGGCCGTTGGATTATCTATAGCAGATACTCACTCAACGAGCCGTATGATTCCTCAAGCGTGTGTGTGATTGATGCAAGAAATCCTGGCACGCCGAAGCTCGTTGGCAGGGGTACGCCCATACAGTGGATCGATGAGAAGACATTTACCACTTACGATGGTGTCGCGAAGCGCATGTGGCTCCATCGCATTGATGGCGGGGAGCCTCAGGAATTCTTTGAAGATTCCACGAGGGCAATCTCTTTTCAGGGGGGGAAGTATATTGGCTACTTTGATATGCGATCCGGGCGAGAAGGCTGGTGGATTCGTGCGGCGCCGGGTGTGAAAGACCCCAAACTCCCATCGCCGAGGCGGCTCGTATTGCGTGAATCCGGTGAATTCGATAAGAGTGGAAAATACTTTTATTGGGTGAAGAATCCGGGGGAGCTTCGTCGAATCTCCCTCCTCTCCGGGGAAGAGGAAATCATTCGCAGAGCGTTTCCGGGATTATCCCTCCCCAATTATTTATGGTTTGACATAAGTTTTGACGGTAGGGAGATCGTGTATATAGACACGCGCATCAGCAGCAAGTTGGTCATGATTGAGAATTTGTTTAAGTGAGAGACAAGATATGATCGGACATACGATATCGCATTCACCCCGTGAGATAAAGGAGGATTGTATAAACTATGAATAGTTATTATTATGTTTATGTACTTCAATCTGAGAGTGATAAAAAGTTTTATACAGGATTCACAAAGGATGTTAGAAAAAGGATGAGAGAGCATGAATCTGGAAAAGTAGCATCGACAAGAAATCGTTTACCGTTAAAGCTAATATATTGGGAAGGATGTTTACAACAATCTGATGCAACTGCAAGAGAGAAGTATTTGAAAAGTTCATGGGGTAAACGTTATTTAAAGAACAGGTTAAAAAATTATCTCACGGGGTAAACAATCAAAGGCACTATTAATGATAGGTAATAACATTTCACATTATCGGATATTAGAAAAACTCGGCGAGGGTGGAATGGGCGTGGTGTACAAAGCCGAAGACACCAAGCTTAAACGCACTGTCGCACTCAAGTTTCTTCCAAAAGAGTTTCTGTGCGATTCCGAAGCAAAATCTCGATTTGTTCATGAAGCCCAGGCAGCATCCGCCTTGAACCATCCCAATATCACCACAATTCACGAGATAGATGAAGTGGGAGGTAAATGCTTCATCTCCATGGAATATATCGAAGGTAAATCCATAAAGGAGTTGGCGAAGGAAAAGGAATTACCTATAGAAGAGATCTTGAGAATAGCAATCCAAACAGCAGAGGGATTATCAAAAGCTCATCAGAAAGACATTGTCCACCGGGATGTCAAGTCTGACAACATCCGAATCACACAGGACGGTCTGGTGAAGATCATGGATTTTGGTTTGGCGAAGCTTAAAGGAGCGAGCAAGTTAACCAAGACAGGATCGACGCTGGGCACGTTGCAGTATATGTCACCTGAGCAAACTCGTGGAGAAGATGTTGATCAGCGTTCAGATATATTTTCCTTTGGTGTGGTTCTGTACGAGATGGTAACTGGTCAGCTTCCATTCAAGGGAGAGCACGAAGCTGCAGTCGTGTACTCGATTGTGAATGAGATACCGGAACCATTGGCAAGGTACAAAGCGAATGTTCCTGAAGGATTGCAAAGGATAGTTGGCAAGGCATTACAGAAAGACCGCAGTATCAGGTACCAGAGTGCGGCAGATGTCATAGCAGATTTGAAGGGATTGCAGAAGGAGACAACGGGTGTTAGTGTTATCAAACTAAAGAGAAAACTTGTCCGCTTTGCAGTTCCTGTTTCAGTAGTTTTTATACTTGTTGTGATTTTCTTAATCTTCAAACCATTCGGATTAGATACAGGTGCTGATAAGGAGGCAATAGCAAGGGAAAATACACTGGCTGTGATGTACTTTGAGAACATGGTAGATAGAGAGGATAAAGAAAGGTTAGGTGAGATAGTAACCAATCTTCTAATCACTGATCTTTCTGAATCTGAATACATGCGTGTGGTTTCCAGTCAGAGGTTGTATGATATACTGAAGTTGTTAGGTAGGGAAGGAGAGAAAAAAATAGATCGGGAAACTGCTACACAGATTGCAACGAAAGCCAAAGCAAGCTGGATGCTTTTGGGGACGATACTCCAGGTTGAGCCACAGATCATTTTGACATCGCAGTTGGTAGATGTAGGAAGCGGTAAGGTTGCAGCATCACAGCGCATCACAGGGGAAACTGGTGAGAAGATATTTTCGATGGTGGATAAGTTAACGGTTGAGGTGAAAAAGGATTTATCTCTTCCCGCTGTTGCACAAAAGGAACCGGACCCTTCAGTAGCAGATATTACGACTCACTCGCCGCAAGCATATCGTTGCTACGTGGAGGGTATCGATTATGAATCCAAATTATATTGGAAAGAAGCAGAGGAAAGCTTCAAGAACGCACTGAAATTTGATTCTACTTTTGCCATGGCATACCTCAGGTTGAGTGGTTATTATGGTGATGCTGAATATAAAAAAATGGTTGCCAGAGCAGTAGAATACTCAGATAAAGTCAGCCAGAAAGAGAAATATTATATAAAAGCTGAAGAAGCGAGCGCTTTTAGAGGTACTTCAGAGCACGTTGAGGAGCTACAGAAGATTGTGAAGCGCTATCCTGAAGAGAAAGAAGCGTTTTGGATAATAGGGACGTATTATAAAAGTCGGGGACAGTATGTACAAGCAGTCCAGTCTTTGAACAAAGCCATCGAGATAGATCCTCTTTATAAACATGCATATAATGAGCTTGCCTATCTCTACAATGAAATAGGAGATTTTGAGAAATCTATAGGGGCAATAAATAAATATATCTCCATAGCACCAGATGAAGCCAATCCATATGACACTAGAGCTGACATATATGCAAACAACGGGAAGATAGATCAGGCAATTGAATCTTATAAGAAAGCGTGTGAAGTAAAAGCTGGTTTTTCAAGTATAAATTTAGGTCATATATATCTTCTCAAAAGAGAGTATGAAAAAGCCAGAAGTTATTACGAAAGTGCTATTTCCAACGGTGACAAAATTGATCGAATAAATGGCAGAAGTGGTCTTGCTCTTATTCCTCTTTACCAGGGTAAATTCAAAGAGGCGTTAAAGGTCTTGGATGATGGCATCGCTGCAGAAAGGATGGAGGGGACGGAATCATTTGCTTGGGAGAAGCATAACCTCAAAGCAATTATATTTGAAGAAAAGAAAGATCTAAGCTCGGCTTTAAAGGAAGTTCAAAATTGCATCGAAATCAATCCAGGTGCTCTTGTGCATTATCGATCGTATTACATTGAACTTTTGTCGGAGGATGGCAATTTTGAAAAAGCTGAAAAGATGGCCTCAACCTTGAGGAAAGATATAGAAGAGCGGGACACAAGCTTGATGCATTCTTATTGGCGGGCTTTAGGGCACATTGAGTTCTCAAAAGGTAATCTGACGGCCTCAATTGCCAACTTTCAAAGAGCGGTTCGATCCGATCGTCATCTCGCCTATCGTTCATTTGTTCGGGTTGTACTTGCTAGGGCTTATCTTGAATCCAATATGCTGGGGGAAGCGGTGGCTGAGCTGGAGAAATTCCTTTCAGTATACGATCACAGCAGGGCATTCAGTGCAATCGCCGCAGTGAAATCTTACTACCTGCTGGGCTTGGCTTACGAGAAATCTGGCTGGAACAACAAAGCGATTGAGAAATACGAAGAGTTCTTGGATATCTGGAAGAACGCGGATCCAGGGATAGAAGAAGTGGAGGATGCGAAAGAGAGGTTGAAGAAATTGAAAGCATTGAAACATTGATTAAATGAACAAATGAATAAATTATTATGATTAGTCAAACTATATCTCATCATGAACTCACCCTATTGTGGCTGTCCCAAAAGTCCCGAGTCATGCTGAACTTGTTTCAGCATCCCTGCTTGCAGCAGGCAAGTACGCAAAGCAAGCAGGTTTGCAAGGTTCAGATTCCGATCCCGCTCTATGAGCGGGACGGAATGACCCTTATATATACTTTTTAGACAACCTCAATGCGGCTTCGACAGTGCCTCCCCTTCTCTAAAATTAGACCTGCCTGCCGGCAGGCAGGGAAGGGGATAAGAGAGAATGAGTTCGAAAAAGAATTTGAACAATGATTGAAGAAATTATAAAATTGAAAAGGAGAAAAATTAATGGCAAGACCCGATGAAATAATACAGCGAGCGAAGAAAGCGGCGCTGGAATTTAAAAAATTAGATCAAAAACAAACCGACGAGATTGTTCGTGCAGTTTATCTTGCAGCGATGAATGATCGTGTCCATCTCGCTAGAATGGCAGCCGAAGAAACGAGCTTAGGCATTTGGCAGCATAAAGTGATAAAGAATGTAATCGCCAGTCAATTAGTGTATGAACACATCAAGAACCAAAAGACTGTCGGTATCATCTCAGAAGATTCAGCATCGGGAATCATCGAGATGGCACGTCCTCTCGGTCCGATTCTCGCATTGATACCTGTAATAAATCCAACATCGACTACAATATTCAAAATTCTCATCGCGATGAAAACTCGAAACCCATTGATTATCAGCTCGAATACAGTAGCAAAAAACTGTGTGGGAGAAACATCGCGAGTTTGTTATGAAGCTGCAATCAACGCGGGCGCACCAGAGCATTGCATTCAATGGCTAACAAAACCAAATCTAATGACGACAAAAGAGCTTATGAGTCATCCGGGTTTAGCACTTATTTTAGCAACCGGAACAGGTGACTTAGTTAAGGCAAGTTACAGCTCAGGAACACCGACAATTGGTGTCGGGGCAGGCAACGTTCCCGTTTATATCGGTGCATCCGCAGACATCCCATTTGCTGTACGAACAATTCTAATGTCAAAAACTTTCGACAACGGCTCAATTTGTGCAAGTGAACAGGCAATTGTTGTAAAAAAGGGAATTGCTGAAAAGGTAATCGAAGAGTTCAAGAAACAAAAAGCATATTTTCTCTCACTTGAAGAAATCACAAAAATCGGAGGAATCGCCTACGACAAAGAGCGAGGTATTATGGCAACAGCAGTGGTAGGACAATCGGTTCAAAGAATATCCGAAATGGCTGATATTCAAGTACCACAAGATACAAAAGTGCTTATCGCAAAACTCGATAAGGTGTCGCGTGATTGTCCTCTCTCGGCTGAGATTCTTTCCCCAATCCTTGCTTTCTATGTTGAAGAAGATTTTGAAAAAGCTATCGAACGGTGTGCGGAGATTACTCGCTTTGGTGGAATCGGACACACTGCAGTTATTTATTCAAACAATCCTGAACGTATCGAATATTTTTCAAATGCCTTAGACGTTGCGCGAATCCTTGTCAATACCCCATCAACACAAGGAGCGCTGGGTGGAATGTTCAACACGCTTCCACCTTCCTTTACACTGAGCTGTGGATCCGGCGGAAAAAACAGCACGACCGATAACATTTCAACACGTTCATTATTAAACATTCATCGCATTTGCCGCAGACGCACAAACGAGAGATGGATTAGTATAGATCAAAATAAATATTTAGACGAAACCTTTACTGGCCAGCAGCTTGAACGGGAGTATCATAAAAATACATAGGTGTTTTATGAAAAATACATTTTTCTTTTTAATTGCTTTATATACTTTACCTCTATATTCTCAGAACACTACTCAGGAAAAGAAAAATATTTTAGCAGTGCTTGAATTACAATTGCAAGCTTGGAATAGGGGCGATATCGAGGGATATATGGAGGGTTACTGGAAATCGGATAGTCTTTTGTTTACCAGTGGTGGAAATGTTCAAAGAGGTTGGAAAGCTACTTTTGAAAAATATATGAAAAGCTACAATTCAAAAACGAAGATGGGTAAGTTGAATTTTTCGAATTTAGAAGTTAATTTATTATTGCCTGAATCGGCTTGGATATTCGGACATTGGGAATTGAATCGGGAAAAAGATAATCCAAAAGGTCTTTTTACACTCATCCTCAGAAAATTTTCTGAGGGCTGGAAGATTATACATGACCATACATCGAGTCAATCCGCCTTAGGCGGATAAAAATTCAAAATGCAAAAAGAAAAATTCAAACTTCAATCATGGGTCCTAAATCCTACGTACTTTATCAAGGAGAATTTTATGAATAATACAATCTATGAAACTAATTTCCCGACACTGAAATTTTTAAAACGCGGTAAAGTTCGAGACATCTACGATTTGGGAGAGCATCTTCTTATCGTGGCCACCGATCGGCTCTCTGCCTTTGATGTCGTAATGCCGCAGCCGATTCCTTATAAAGGAAAAGTTCTGACTCAAATCTCAAACTATTGGTTTGATGTTTTCAAAGACTTCATTCCAAATCATTTGGTTGCAACCGAAGTAGAAAAGTTTCCAAATGAATGTCAACCGTACAAAGACCAATTGCAAGGAAGAAGTGTTGTTGTAAAGAAAGCAAAACCGCTTGCGGTTGAGTGCATTGTACGTGGTTACATTTCTGGCTCGGGCTGGAATGATTACAAAAAGACCAAATCAGTCTGCGGAATTCCTCTACCCGATAACTTAGTCGAATCTTCAAAATTTCCTGAGCCAATCTTCACACCATCAACGAAGGCAGAAGTGGGGCATGATGAAAATATTTCTTTCAAGGAAGCAGAAGAAATAATTGGAAAAGAAATTGCAGAGAAAGTGAATAATTACGCAATAGAAATTTATAAACGAGCAGCAATAATTGCTGAAACAAAAGGTATTATCATCGCCGATACTAAGTTCGAGTTTGGCTTTTTTCAAGGAGATCTTATTCTTATTGATGAATTGCTCACGCCCGATTCTTCCCGATTTTGGCCACAAGCAAAATACAAACCTGGAACTTCACAAGACAGTTTCGATAAACAGTACGTGCGTGATTATTTACTCTCCATCAACTTCAACAAACAGCCACCGGGACCGATGATGCCGGAAGAAGTTATAAAAAAGACTTCAGAATTGTACAGTGAAGCTTTGAAAATACTAACCGGTAAATACGTTGAATAAAATTACTGTTCGTGTCAAACCGAACGCCCATAAGAATGAAGTTGAGCAAATCGAAGCTCGGAGCTTTATCGTAAGTGTAACCACACCACCTACTGACGGTAAAGCGAACGAGAAAGTCATCGAAGTGTTAGCAGAATACTTTGGTAAGCCAAAGAGAAATTTTTCAATCATACGGGGAGCTGCCTCGAAAATCAAGATAATCGAAATATTTTGTTGATTTTAACTGTACTTTATCCTATATTCTTGCAAATGAAAAATGAAGACAAAAAGAGTAAAAACGCAATAATGTTCGTTTTTACAGATGATGGGCATTGGTTTGCTCGCAATGGACCATAGAGGAGAAAGACACTTGAAAAGACTTGCATCCCTTTGTTATGTCATACTTGTAGTCTTTGCTCTATCGTGTAATTCTAGGGATCCAAGTTGGACCCTTGCAATACACCTCGGCGACTCGAAATCAAGAATCTACTCCATCTTAGGCGCTCCAACCCAAGACAACAAGGAAGACATTCAGTGTTTCCAAAAGTCTGGCTTCACACTCAGGTACGACCCTGATGGGAATGTCTCAACAATAATCGTACATGGGCCGTGGAACAAAAAGCATTTCTTTACTTATGGCAATCCGGTATTCGCCGGCCTCAAGGTTACCGATACGATCGACAGATTCAAGAAGAAACTTGGTACACCAACAATGGTCGAACACCCATTCCCCGGCGATCCATCTACAGGGAAATGTACTTGGCGATTGTCGGCCTACATGATAGAAGTTGGCTACTGGGTAAGTGACCATCTCGAGGACGAAGTGCCTGTCAAGGCCGGTGACATAGTTTCTGTAGAAATTATCAGAGCGATAGGTGGACGATGATCACCTTTGCTCGCAAACCAACGAACGCATAACAGGCGGCACAATCGACGCTCACTTCATTTGGTAAGACAACGCACATGCTCACACTCTCAAACGGAAACTCTTGACAAGTAGCAGATTCGCTGACGATAATGCCATGAAACAGTTCTTCAAGGAACGGTGTCTAGTGTACTGTCCCAAACGCTTCTCGACATATATTAACTTTCGCAATTATAGTA
>JASEHD010000050.1 GCA_030019075.1 Bacteroidota bacterium | reverse complement strand
CTCTGAGCGTTCAGTCAAATTTATCCGACAAAATGATGTTTCAGAAGACTTTGTCATTAATAAAATTGATCTAACACTAAAGAAATTTCGGGGTGAGGATGTCAATATCGATGTTAAGAGACTTAGAGGAGAATGGATGGGATTCCATCGCATACGAGCGGGTAAACTAAGAATTATTGTCGAGTTTGATTTCGATATTAAAAAAGCATATATCGAAGCTATTGATTGGCGAGGAGATGTATACAAGTAACAAGTCGGCATAATACTTTACATTTCATATTACAACAAATCTTCTTAAAAATACAATCCATACCATATCGTACGAGGCGCAAATTGAACCGCTGGCATAGGGAAATGAATAAAGTTAAGCGCTTCACCAAGTGTTTTTAGAAATGGAGTATCGTCGGGTATTATCTTCGTCATATCTAAATCTAATGCGAGGAAATAAACCCGGTAAGGATTGGCGCTTGCAATATCCCGCGCACCATAACCCAAAGCAAGACAGAGAAATGAAGGGAAATATGATTTCAAAGAATGCGGAAGTAAATTGTTTACCTTCATACTCAGCCAAAATGTTTGTCCCTCATAATCGTCAATCATAATATGCTTCTGACCTTGGAAACCGATTCCATGCTTGGTTCCAATTAGTTCAGAAGGATGGTAACTTAGCTTTAAATCGAAATTCTGAAGAAAAGGAGCATAATAACGTGCAGGATTCCAAAGTGCACCTGTAAGATTTGAAGCCCAATCCACACGATCGAAACCCCATTTGGAAAATCCATCCTCCATTTCAACATAAGTCTGAAATAACAAGCTCCCTCCTGCCCCGATCCAGAGAGCATTTTCCTCCGGTACGTTCGCCCACTCGAGAGATTTACTCATAACGAAAGCTAATAAAGAACCACCATAAAAATGTCCGATTTTGTCCACCCATAAACCATAAGTCAAGTCTTCTTTAAAATGAAATGGCGCACGATTGTTTTTCCACCAACCATTCTGTTGATAAATATGAATCGCTACCATTGAAGACAGAAGCGTTCCACTCACTAATGCAAGTCGAGTTTTATTTATCCTCTGAACTTTTGATTCGATTCCGGGGTTGATCGTATCGTTTTCTTGATCTCTCCAAATCAATGGAAAATCGTTGAGCGGCTCTTGTCGTTGGTACAAGGTCGGGCGCGATAGAGTATCATGCCCCTGAGAGATTCCATCAGAAAAGAGTAACAAAAAAACAACAAACGAAAATAATCCAGTTTGAAACACGTCTATTGTTCTATGACCGGGTTTCTGGGATGAGGATTTTCTTCTGGAAATATTCAAGTGTCTTTTTCAATCCATCTAAACGATTTACTTTCGGCTCCCAGCCGAGAAGTTTTTTCGCTTTCGTGATATCGGGCTGACGAACTTTTGGATCATCTTCGGGTAATTCTTTAAAAACAAGTTTGCTCTTGGCTCCAGTAATCTGAAGAATCTCTTTTGCAAGTTGAAGGATTGGAATCTCGTCGGGATTTCCAATATTAACCGGATCACTGATATCGGATTCAAGGAGTCGATAAATTCCTTCAATCAAATCAGCCACGTAACAAACACTACGGGTTTGGCTGCCGTCGCCAAAAACGGTTATATCTTCCCCACGCAGCGCCTGCGACATAAATGCAGGGATCGCGCGCCCATCGTTTATGCGCATTCTCGTTCCATAGGTATTGAAAATGCGAACAATCCGCGTATCAACTCCATGATAACGATGATATGCCATCGTCATTGCTTCCGAAAAACGTTTTGCCTCATCATACACCCCGCGGTAACCGATGGGATTCACATTCCCCCAATACGATTCTGGCTGAGGGTGAACAAGTGGATCACCATAGACTTCAGAGGTTGATGCGATCAGAAACCGTGCATTCTTAGCTTTGGCTAATCCCAATGCTTTATGTGTACCGAGTGAGCCAACTTTCAGTGTTTGAATAGGCAACTTTAAATAATCAATCGGGCTTGCAGGCGAAGCAAAATGAAGAACGTTGTGGACATGACCTTCAAAGAAAATATAATTAGTTACATCGTGATTAACGAACTGGAATTTCGGATTCCCCATTAGATGAGCTATATTGGCTATATCACCTGTAATAAGATTATCTATGCAAACAACGTGATGTCCCTCTCCAAGCAAACGATCGCATAAGTGCGAACCAAGGAAGCCGGCGCCGCCCGTAACTACCGAGACTATTTTATTTTTATTTATTGTCATTTTGCATTCACATATGATTTTGATTTACTACCATTTTCGGAATAATGGAATCTTGGAATAGAAAATTATTGATTACTATATCGTCTCATTTAGTGTTGTAGCGTGCAGACGGTTCTTTTATTTCCATTTCCCATGTTCCTTCTTTCCGCTTCGATTGTAAGGATTTAATTAATGCTATCAATTTATTTTCGACTTTATAATGAAGTTCGTCAAATGATTCAAAACTTTTATCTGGAATATTAGCAACAACCCTCAATCCTATCATTCTCGTTATCAGTTCACCAATCGAACCGAGAGATACATTCAGAAAATACAAGTATTCATTAATGCTTCTTCGACAATAACCTTCAGCAATGTTCGCCGAAATCGATTGTGCAGCATCCATAATCTGAGATTTGAGTTTTAAATCGACTCTATCAAGCTGATTCAACAGTCGGGATACATGCGAGAATAAATCCAATGCATCATTCCAAACCTCAAGCTTCATGTATCCTCGATTAATATTTCGTCGTGTTGTATATTCCATCAACCCGCTATTCCGCTCTTCTACCCACTCCAAAATATTCAAATCCTTTTTCCCTCATTACAGCAGAATCGTATAGGTTACGTCCGTCGAAGACAACATGCCCACGCATTAGTTTCTTCATCTTATCAAAATCAGGTCGACGAAACTCATGCCATTCTGTGATAACAACCAATGCATCAGCGCCCTTTAGGGCATCATAATCTGTTTTACAATATCTTACCGATCTTCCAAGGTATCGGTTCGCTTCCTTCATTGCAACCGGATCGTACACACTCACACTTGCACTATGCTTTAGTAATTCTTTTATGATCGTTATCGAGGGCGCTTCCCTCATATCATCCGTATTTGGTTTAAATGAAAGTCCCCACACCGCAATCTGTTTTTTCTTCAAATTATTTTTAAAGTAAGATAGAATTTTCTTTGTGAACAACACACGCTGATTTTTGTTGACGTGCATGACAGCATTCAAGATATTGAAATCGTATTTATACTGCTCCGATGTTTTCACAAGTGCGCTCACATCCTTTGGAAAACATGAGCCACCATAGCCAACACCGGCGAAAAGGAATTGCGGTCCCACGCGCGGATCGCTGCCGACACCTTTCCTAACCATTTCTACATCCGCCCCGACTCTTTCACAAAGATTTGCTACCTCATTCATGAAAGAAATTTTTGTGGCAAGCATAGAGTTAGCAGCATATTTCGTAAGCTCTGAGCTTCGCTCATCCATCACGATGAATGGATTACCTGTACGAATGAAAGGTGAAAACAAATCTTCCATTATCTTTATCGCCCTCGCACTGCGTGTGCCGACAACAATCCGATCCGGCTTCAGAAAGTCCATCACTGCAGCGCCTTCTTTGAGAAATTCCGGATTTGAAACAACATCGAATTCATACTTTGTATTTTTTTCGATAATTTTCTTTACCTTATCCGCAGTACCGACAGGGACAGTACTTTTATTGACGATCACTTTATAACCGTTCATCGTCTTGCCGATTACATTAGCGACTTCTAATACATGTTTCAAATCAGCCGAACCATCTTCCATAGGTGGAGTCGGTAATGCAAGAAAAATCACTTCAGTTTTTTTAATTGCCTGCTGGATATCTGTTGTAAACGTTATCCGTTTTTCATGTATGTTCTTTTTAATAAGATCTTCAAGCCCGGGTTCGTAGATAGGTGATTTACCTTTCCGAAGCATATCTACTTTCTTTTTGTCGATATCAACACATATGACATCGTTGCCGGTTTCAGCGAAACATGTTCCAACTACAAGCCCGACATAACCTGTTCCAATAACACTAATTTTCATGAAATTCCTTCTATTGCAGAATAAATAATGATTTTATTAAAACTTAAGGATGAAGTATAGGGATTTTTGAGGAGAATTTCAATTGAATTTTTATTCGTTCATCTATTTCAATTCTGACCTGTTTTTGCAGATACTCGTTGGTGAGAAACATCCTCATCGAATGGAAGGACTAGAACTTGATCGACATCTATGGGGATGTGTCTGTGCTTTCGGATTTTGCCATTCTTATAAACGATGTTCTCGTATTCGAGGAGTGGAATCGGGTGTGGAATATGAAAATGTTCTTTGAGTGAATTCCAATCCTTGTTTCGAATCGTAGCAATACCGTTTAAGTATTTGCTAACCCAAACATCTCCAATTTTTGAATCTGCTCGAACGCTCTTTAGCTTTTCTTCAGCAATAGAAACATAGTTCTTGTCGAGTTCTATACCGATGTATTTTCTTCCAAGACGCTTGGCGGCTACAACAGTCGTTCCGGTACCGTTGAATGGATCAAGAACAACATCGCTTTCGTCTGTGGTCATTAGCATCAAACGCTCAAGAACCGTTTCGGGTAATTGGCAAGGATGTTCATCTCGATTTTTGGCGTGCTTGATGCGGTGTAAATCGGTCCAGACATCCGAGACCAAAGGACCAAAGGGATGAAGTCCTGCTTTCTTCCCGCCGTAGTCTTTCAAAAGCACACTACACTTCCTGCAACGTTTGTGCGGATGGCGAACTTGTCAAATGCTGATCTACTGTCCTATCAATTCTTGCTTATCAAAGGCATAGACCTTCGGTGAACAAGGTCCATCTTTGGTGAAGGTATCGTCTTGGAATTGATCAACAACCCAGATTAAGCGCTTTTTACCTCCCTTGATTATTTCCATCGGAACTAGATATGCGCCTGTTGTATAGATGCGTGGTATCGCTTCAGTGAAAAAGAAATTGTCGAGTCGTTGCTCCACCTTGAGAGACATTTCAATTCTCCTTTTTAGTGGAACCTAAGGAACCCAAAGAAAATATCCAAATCTCAGTCATCATCAGGCGCTTTATAAACGCATTTCCAATTACTTTGATTTTGCCATATTTCGATGACTGAATCATGCCAAAACCTTGTCCTCGGTACTGTTCAGATATATTCAACTAAAAATCATTGTCTGTTAATATTATTTTAACTTTTGCTATCGGAAAACTTCTTTGAAAATTTGAGGTAGCCGTTCATCAATATTGCCAGCGAATTCCTTGAACGGAATTCGGAGATTCTTCAAGGCGGTTGTAAATCTCTTGAGGGCATCGCTGTTTCTGAGTTCAACCCACTCAATGCCAAGCTTAGTAAGTTGTCGCTTATTCAAGTCTGAAAGTTTATCTGCGATGAATACTTTACTGTTACGAGCGATGACAGCATCAGCGCTTTCGGGATTTCCTTTGCCCATCAGTTTGACTTCGCAGCGGTGAAGCTCTTTGTAGGTGTTCCCGATGAGATAGAAGTCTACTTCTCGCATTGATTCAGGCAGCCTGCTTTGGTCATAGTGCTTTGCTGGAACATTGAACAGTTTACAGAGAGTCATCATCAAGGGCTTCTCGACTTGTTTTCCAGCAGTACTCCATAAACCCCCCGAAGTGCAGCTCGTTTGACTGCAAGGGTATTGATGACTATTAGGGTTTCGTTGATGTTTAGTTCAACACTTACACTTCTCAGCTTAATGATGAGGGTGATATTGATGTCTCCATCGTTCTCAATCAAGTTGTTAATAGATTCATAGAGAGTGTCGTAATGCTCAAGAGAGGCTTCGAGGACAATTTCCTTCCTGGCACTATTGTACATATTGGAAATCGTTTTCTTGTTAAGTCCTGAGTTTATAGCGATGTCATCGGAGGAGAGATTGGGATCGAGAAGTTCTTTTTTGTACCAGTCGATGGTGACGTTTTGGTTCTTCAGCTTGGCGTCGACGATACGCTTGAAAAAGTCCATTACATACTGGAGAAACTCAGCATCAATGAGAGTAACAATTTCGATTCGATAATCTCGCCCCTTAATGAGTTTTGTAATAATACGCTGGGTTACAGAATCGGTGAGAGTCATATTTTAGTAAGTAAAGTGAATTCATTGAGAGTAACAAACCTTGGTTCATTCTTTGAGAAAAGAGATTTGTTGCCAAGATTCGTCTCGATGACTTGGAAATATTTTTCGTCCTTTTCAGTCAGGAAGAAGTGACGCTCTAGAGCATTGGCTGCTATGCCAACAGTTCCGCTGCCTGCAAATGGGTCGAGGACCACATCGCCTCTGAAAGAGTAGAATGTAATAACTCTGTTGCAGAGTTCGACTGGGAAGACTGCTGAGTGATTCTTAGCAAAGGTCGGGTCAATGCGCCAAACATTTGAAGTCTCGTAGTTGCCAAGTATTTTGCTTTCCTTTACGATTTTCCATTCGTATTCTCTGATATTCCAGTCGATGAGTTTGTCGGACTTCTTTCGGTAAACCATTAAGTACTCTGTAACGGGATTCGGCTTGTATGCAAGTGGCTTGCGGTGCTGGAGGAATCCAGCATTGCGATTCTTTACACTTGCCTCTGGCTTGAGCCAAACAATATCATCAATAAATTCCCAACCCATTTCGGTTAGAAGAGGGTGAATGTCGAATGGTATAGGGTATCGTTTGCTTGAATGCTGGCGACTTACTCTTGGAATGATGATAGGCGATGTATTCAGAACAAAAAAGCGACCTTCCTTAGTTACCCTGTGAACCTTCTCGAAAACATCTGCAAGGAAGTGTAAGTAAGCTTTGTAGCTTGGATAGACGGAGTAATCTCGTGCATTGTAATAGGGCGGTGACGTAAAGGTAAGGTGAATCGAATCATCAGGTACTGCTTGAAGAATCTCTCTCACGTCTCCATTGACTACAACGTTCTTCAAGTAATCATAAGTCTGAGCGTGGGGGAGATGCGAGCTTTTTATCTTCTTAGGGAAATACTCTTTCTGGATTACCTGCTGTATGAACTCATTGGGATGATTTGCAAGCTGCTTAAGTTGCGTGTCGACAGCTGTATTGCCTTTGAAAACCAGAAGTCCACGAATAGCCTGAGCAAGAATTTTCGGGTCAGGGTCAGTCAGTAAGCTGAGAAGAGTCTGGATATTCTTTGCACTGCGCATTCGCCCAAGTGATGAGACCGCCTCACGCCTTACCATCGAGTCGGTGTCTTCTTTGACAATCTTGGAAAGAGGTTCGATGTACTTAATATCTCCAAGCTTGCCAAGATTCTTGACAACCCAAAACCTGACATTGCTGCTCTCGTGGCTGATGAACGGCAAAAGAACTGAACCATCGAAGTCATTAGGTAAAAAGCCTAGATTCTCCAGAAAGTAGCTTAGACTACTAGTGTTCTTCAATCCTTCGATTGCTTTGGCAAGTGCGCTGTTGCCATTCGTTTTGACTTCGTTTACATAGTCTTTTGTGAGCATTGACTGACTTTGTTATGGATTGCGATTAAGTTAAATCTAATTTAATACATTCGAGGTCGAGAATCAAAAAGCAAAGACGTCTCCACATTTAGAGTTCCACTCCCGCACATTGGATCGAGAACGATGCCACCAGGCTTGACCGAAAGAATGTTAAGCAACCCTTTCACAAGCTGTGGATGAAACTTCCCACGGTAAGGGAAGAGTCCGTGTGTAGCGTAGCCAGTTGAGAATTTTCCCTCCTCAAAGTATGCTTGAGTT
Source organism: Bacteroidota bacterium (assembly GCA_030019075.1). Classification (GTDB taxonomy): domain Bacteria; phylum Bacteroidota; class Ignavibacteria; order UBA10030; family SZUA-254; genus JASEHD01. The sequence goes on along the minus strand of JASEHD010000050.1, from coordinate 13,472 downwards.
TGTGCAGATCGATCCCCAGATATGTGACCGTTGAAAGGCTGACACAGCTTGTAATGATTGGTTGGGTGACCGTTGACAGCTTTGAAGAACGCTGAACGGTTCAGCAATTCTTCTTTGGACAAGGTTTGAGATTCAAGCAGAGCCAGTTCTAATTCGAAAAGTTCATTGACCGAATCGAACAAAAGCAAATCCTTACCGAACACACCGTTCACAAGTGATTCATTTTTAAATATATTATCTAGCATCTTATTTTGTTATTATTTCAAAGCAATAAATTGAAAAATGTGTAATTCCATTTAATTATTAATAGAACGAACGCACATTCGAAATGACATATTCGATTTGTTCATCAGTCATCTCAGGATGTACGGGAATTGAAATGCACTCTTCAGCACATGCTTCACTCACAGGAAAATCTCCTGGCTTGTAGTCAAGATGCAGATACGCCTCCTGGAAATGAATTGGTATGGGATAATGTAATGCAGTTGCAATTCCTTTTTCAGTAAGATATTGTTGAAATGCGGCGCGTTTCTTTGTCCTAAGCACAAATTGATGATAGACGTGGAACGCTTTCGGTGATTCAAACGGAACAACAAGGTCAGAAATTCCATCGAATTGTTGTTTATACTTTGCTGCAATTTCCCGCCGCTTGGAAGTCCACAGGTTCAGATACCTTAATTTCACACCAAGTACAGCTCCCTGAATTCCATCCATGCGATAATTGTGTCCCCAGAATTGATGCTTGTATTTTTCCGATTGTCCATGATCGCGCAAACGTCGGAGTTTCACGGCTAATTCATCATTGTTTGTGATAATCCCACCTGCTTCGCCGTAAGCACCTAAATTTTTTCCGGGATAAAAACTGAAACATGCCGCTTCACCGAAGTTACCCACATATTTTCCATCGTACTTAGCTATGTGAGATTGCGCTGCATCTTCAATTATTTTCACTCCATACTTTTGAGTAATTTGTTGAATCAAATCCATTGCTACTGGCTGACCGTAGAGATGAATCGGAAGGATTGCTTTTACACTTTTACCTTGCGGAGTTTTCAGTAAGTCTTCTAACTTATTTGGATCCATCGTATATGTTTTAGGTTCGATATCAACAAAGAGCGGTTGCGCTCCTGTGAGTGAAATTGCTTCCACTGTCGCTATGAATGTAAAAGGTGTTGTGACAACTGCATCTCCTTTCCCAATACCGATTGCCCACAAAGCTGCGTGAAGTGCATCTGTCCCGGAACCAACAGCAATACAATGTTTTGTTTGATGTGCTTTTGCGAATTCTTGCTCGAAGTCGCTAACTGCTTTACCGAGAATAAATTGAGTATTCTCGATAACATTTTGAATTGCAGCATCTATTTCAGGTTTGATCGAGAGATATTGTGCTTTTAAATCTGCTAAAGGAACGTTCATGTGATTTAATTACCATTGTAATAATTGAATGATTGAACAATTGAAACATTGAAAATAAATTCCAAGTTTATTTAACCGGTTTCTTAAATTTCTTTTCACCAAGTGGCGACCACATTCCATAACTATCTTCAGCGATTCTGCATTTGCCTTCCGATGTCCAGGTGAATCCATAATTGTATCCGAACCACAAATATTTATCGCCGCCGCCGTTCTCGGTTGTAATTATGTAACGGGCATCTACATTACCGATACCCATAACTTTTCCACCGGGTGTTTCTTGGTCGCCTTTATTCGCATCAAATGGAATCCAACCATAAGGTGGCAAATAAACTTCCGTCCAGCGATGGAACACATCATCGTAGCTTGCATCATCACCACGCAAACTAATTGCACCAACGTATCGTATCGGAACACCAAGTGAACGGCATAAAGCAATCATCGAATATGTATACTCAGAGCATGAGGCAGTCCCACGTTTTAAAACTGTCGGTGCCGGATTCCAACCACCGACTGGTTTAAGGTTATAAGTTAAATTATTGGTTAGATATTCATAAACTTTTCTTGCGATCCAGTATGGATTCTTTTCACCGCCGGCAATTTTCTTTGCGAGGTCTTTAATAAACGGGTCGCTGATCTGATATTTGTCGCCATCCTGTAAATATTTTTGTTTGATATCGGCAGGAATATCGTCAACAGTCCCAACCTTATCGGGATAAATGAAATATTCGATTGCATAAATTTTCGCCTTAACTTCCCAACCCGGCTTCACGATACTGTATCCCTTCAGATTATCGAAATGGAAATGAGATATCTTTTGTCCCCAGGCGTCCTCAATCACTTTGGCAGCTTCAGGATCATATTTCACAGATTCCAATAATGTCTGATTGTCTCGATTTTCTGGAATTGGAAGATAGATGTCTAAAGTCTTTACAGTGCCGGGTCCATAGTTACGGAATTCTTTTATGAAATTAAGCGAAAGTTCTTTTTCATCCCAACGAGTAAAAATATCTTTACTAAAAATTTCGATTTGGTAAATCTCTTTGTTTTCATAATCTACACACCAGAGTGAGTTATCCCCCCAAGTCAAACCGTAGGGGAATGGACTGTAAGAACGGATCGACGAGAGGCAAATTCCATCTTCAGGATTGACAAGGTAAATTCTATCAGTACCACGATCTGCAACCCAGAGATATTTTCCATCGAAGACAATCCCGGTTGGTTCACCTCCGGGTGAAGAAACAACTTGAACCATCATCCCATCTACCGGTGAGACCTTAATAAGCTGGTCGCTTTTAAAATCTACAATCCAAATAAACTTTCCATCCCATGCGATATCGCGGGGATTTGGACTGTTTGATTCTAGAATCTTTAATGCTTTACCCGTTGATGGGTCGATTTGATACATGTACTTTTCACCGGCGTCGACATGCCAAAGATATTTTCCATCCCACGTTAAACCTTCGGGACGGTAACCGGGAGAATCGAAGCTGGAAATGACATCTCCGCTTGCAGGATCGATTTTATAAATCTTATCGGTGTATGCATCGGCAAGCCAGAGATTTTTGCCATCGAATGCAAGACCAGTGGGCATCGGCCCGGGGGTTTTGAATGCTTTGAGAACATCCCCCACACGAGCAAATGTTAAAGTGTTAACGATGAATAAAATGCAAACAAGTAGATAATATTTTTTCATAAAACACTCCATTAAGTGTAAATAGTAAATTAAAATCTTTTGTCTACCAAGCGAAGAGGTTGACTAAAAAGTACGTAAAGTGTCATTCTGAGGGAGCGAAGCGACCGAAGAATCTTTCATTTCAATGTAGTTTCGAGATTCTTCACTTCGTTCAGAATGACAATCCTTACTTTTTAGTCAGCCTCATCTTTTGTGCTTGCCAAACGAAGTTCCGCATCAGTGGAACGTAGTTTGGCGGAGAGGGAGAGATTCTCCGCCAGAGGCGGATCAGCCTACGGCTGAGAAACTCTGTCACCTATCCAGTTCAACGACTGCGGAGAGGCAGGGATTCGAACCCTGGATACCCATAAAGAGCACACCGGTTTTCGAGACCGGCTCTTTCAACCACTCAGACACCTCTCCGATAATTTGGAAATCTTTCATCTAACCATTTACGACCAATACCACTTTTTAGAAATCTTTCCCGTTTCATCGCCTTAGACTTTGTAACAAACTCTTCGCTATGGATTAATAACCATGGTACACCTCGCATCGTAAAACGAGTTTTTCCAGCATCATGTTGCTTAAGCCTACTCTCGACATCTTCCGTCGATCCAACATAACGTTTCTTTAATTTTTTACTCCAAAGTATGTATATCCAACTCATAATTAATCCACACCGGTTTTCTGTGCCAGAGGCACATCAGCCTCTGGCTGAGAGACCGGCTCTTTCTGCACCAGAGGCGCATGAGCCTTTGGCTCAAACCACTCAGACACCTCTCCGATAATTTGGAAATCTTTCATCTAACCATTTACGACCAATACCATTTTTTAGAAATCTTTCTCGTTTCATCGCCTTAGACTTTGTAACAAACTCTTCGCTATGGATTAATAACCATGGTACACCTCGCATCGTAAAACGAGTTTTTCCAGCATTATGTTGCTTAAGCCTACTCTCGACATCTTCTGTCGATCCAACATAACGTTTCTTTAATTTTTTACTCCAAAGTATGTATATCCAACTCATAATTAATCCACACCGGTTTTCTGTGCCAGAGGCACATCAGCCTCTGGCTGAGAGACCGGCTCTTTCAACCTTTATCCGCCATTTTTCTGGCGGAACTCAGACACCTCTCCAAATCAATTCAAAATTAAAAATTAAAAAACCTTTTCCAAAATAATCAAAATTATAATTCAAGGTGTGATAATCTACCAAAATTGAATGTGAAAAACAATTTCAGATACAAATTATGTCTATAGGGAGAGAGTGTAAAATTGATTCAGGAATTGATAACTAATTCTTGACCAACAACGATGCGGGTAGTTCGGAGTCGATTCCAAGTTCGAAGCTGTTCTATCGACACACCAAAGGATGAAGCAATGCGTTGTAGAGTATCTCCTTTTTTAACAGTGTATGTAACGGCATTTTTCGATTTTGAAGTATCTCTCTGAGTGATATTTTGAGATTTGGATGATGATGTTCCATTTTCGTCAATAAGAATTTCTAACTCTTGACCCGCCTGAATCTTCGTTGATGATAAAGCATTCCATCTACGAATATCTTCAACTGCGACACTATATCGTTTGGCGATCCCACCAAGATTATCTCCATTTTTTATTTGATATTTCACCCAATATGGACCTCTATGTTTCCGATCATCATTTTTCTTTTCGGTAGAAACATTCGCCGCTAAAAGTGTTTCATGCTCAGAATCAGAGATATTATTTAACTTTGCATACCTATCGAACTGCTCGGTCGGGGCCCAAACAGTTAACGATGTACCCGCCTTGATTGAACTACCATAAGGAATTTCGTTCCACACACGAAGGTCGCTTACACGCACATCAAACCACTCAGCAATCTTACTGAGTGTGTCGCCTTTTCGGATGCGGTATAATACTTTCGATTTTCCGCTCTTCGCTTCTGCAATTTGTTTTGCTTTCCGGGCTGAGAGCTTCGTTGGTTGCTCAGAAATCTCATCTGCGATTGTAGATGTATAACTCTTTGAAGTGGCTGGTACAGGGATAATTAAATCTTTCCCGATAGAAATTTTATAAGATGTAAGATGATTTGCTTCTGTAATCATGCCCGATGTTACACCATACCGCTTCGCAATAGAGCTAAGAGTTTCTCGTTTCTTCACTTTATGAACTATCCAATCTCTTTTTTGGTCATCAGGGATTTTGGCATAATTTTCCTGGAACACTGTAGATTTGCCTGCGGGGATTCGTAGCTGATACCCCTTGTAACCCGGAGGAGTGCACCATCTCAGAAGTTCAGGATTTAATGCACGCAGTGTGGTAACATCAGTTTCGGCACACCTTGCTAATACTGAAAGATCAATGGATTCAATGATAACTGCGTATTCATATTCAAGCGAATCAGCGGGTGTAACATTGAAATCATAACCTGTCGGATCAAGTGCCATTGCCGTTACTGCTATATATTGCGGTACATAATTACGTGTTTCTCTTGGTAAGTTGGGTCTTAATTTCCAAAAATCGCGTGAACCGCTTTTACGAATTGCACGTGAAACCCTACCAGCCCCGGAATTGTAAGCAGCCAGGGCAAGATACCAATCACCAAACTCATTATATAAATCTTTTAGATGCCGAGCGGCAGCAATTGATGATTTCTCAAAATCTCTCCGTTTATCATACCAATAGTTACCATCTAATCCATAAAGTTTTCCTGTCCCTTTTATGAACTGCCAGATACCAACCGCTTTCGCCCATGAACGCGCTGTTGGATTTAATCCACTTTCAATCATCGATAAAAATATAAGCTCCTCAGGAACACCTTCCTCTTGAAACACTTTTTTCATCATTGGAAAATATTTTCCACCTTCGTACAGCCAATGTTCAAAATGTCTTCTTCCTCGACCCTGAAAGAATTTTATATTCTGCTCTACATGTCCATTAATTACGAGCGGTACGGAAGTCGTTGTGATGATCTTCTTCGGTGTATCGTCATCAGCAGTCGATAGGGTTTCTTCAATTTGATTTAATTTTTGACGAAGGGCAAAGATCGAACTTTGTACACCTAAGCTATCAATATTGGCAATATATTTCTCATAATCCTCAATTAGACTGCGGCTTAGATCATTAAAATCTTGATTATTTTCTATATTCGGATAATAAGCTAACTCATTTAGTATGCCTATCGCGTACTCAAATTCGGTTGCACATTGAGTTGAGTCGCTCTGCCGCTCGGCATCTAATGCACTTAAATAGTGGTGCTGAGCCGCTTCTAATAATTTGATTGTAATTTCATCATAACTTGAATCAACAACAAACCTATCGCCATTTGCCGATTCAATCTCACCTTTTGAGAGTGTATCGTTATATGTAGAAAGAAGATGACTTGAATCAAGTGGGGATGTAGAAGATGACTGTTTCACTGATTTTTCAGTGGAACAACCGAATAGGAGGACTATGGTCGTTAATATAAGGTAAAGTTTCTTCAATAATCAAAAAGAAATAACATGATAAAAAAGATAATTGATAAAAATATATGGCATTTATAGGAAAATGTCAAGTACTTTTTTAAATGAATGTGGTAAATCGCATAAAAATAGGAAAACCCTGATAATTAATAACGGTTTGTCATATCCTTACAAGGGAATATTACCATGTTTTTTCTTCGGGTTGGAGTCTACCTTATTTTCAAGGATCTGTAAAGCTCGAATCAATCGGGGGCGCGTTTCGCGGGGTTCGATAATATCGTCCAAGTATCCTCGCCCCGCAGCAATATATGGATTGGCAAACTTTCTGCGATATTCTTCCACCTGTTCATTTAGCGCTTTTTCTTTATCTACCGCCTTTTCAATTTCTTTTTTGAAGATAATTTCGACCGCACCCTTAGGTCCCATTACAGCGATTTCTGCCGAGGGCCATCCGAAATTAAAATCACCACGCACGTGCTTCGAGTTCATCACATCATAAGCACCACCGTAAGCTTTTCGGGTAATAACTGTTATTTTCGGAACAGTTGCTTCACAAAATGCATATAAAAGTTTTGCTCCGTTCTTAATTATCCCTCGCCATTCTTGATCTGTTCCCGGAAGAAATCCCGGGACATCTTCAAACACGATGAGGGGAATATTGAACGCATCGCAAAAACGAACAAACCTTGCACCTTTCACCGAGGAATCAATATCCAATACACCTGCAAGGACAGACGGCTGGTTGGCAATAATTCCAACCGATTTCCCACCAAGCCGTGCAAATCCGACGATGATGTTTTGAGCGTATAAATCATGTACCTCGAAGAAATCATTATCATCAACGATAAGATGGATGACTTCTTTCATGTCGTACGGTTTATTTGGATTTTCCGGAACGATGGAATTGAGTTTATCATCCTTTCTGTTTGGATCATCTTTTGTTTGTACAACCGGTGGATCGTCTAAATTGTTTGGCGGTATAAAACTCATTAGTTTGCGGACTGCTTGCAAACACTCGATTTCATTTTCACATGCGAGGTGAGCAACACCGGATTTTGTGGCATGAGTTATTGCCCCACCAAGTTCCTCAGAGGTTACATCCTCGTGTGTTACGGTCTTCACAACATTTGGTCCAGTAACGAACATGTAACTTGTATTCTTTACCATGAAAGTAAAGTCTGTGATAGCAGGCGAGTAAACAGCACCACCGGCGCATGGGCCCATGATTGCAGAGATTTGTGGGATCACTCCCGAAGCGAGCGTATTGCGAAGAAAGATATCAGCATAGCCGCCAAGACTAACAACACCTTCTTGAATTCTTGCCCCACCGGAATCATTCAACCCGATTACAGGTGCGCCAACTTTCATCGCCATATCCATAATCTTGCAAATTTTTTCAGCATGTGCTTCTGATAATGAACCACCAAAGACTGTAAAATCCTGGCTGAAAACAAAAACCAATCTTCCATCAATTGTTCCCGTCCCGGTTACTACACCGTCACCTAAATATTTTTGCTTCTCCAAGCCGAAGTCGTGAGAGCGATGCTCTACCAGCAAATCTATTTCCTCAAAGCTGTTACGGTCAAGCAATACTTCGAGGCGTTCCCGTGCTGTTAGTTTTCCTTTCTTATGCTGGTCTTCGATGCGCTTTTCACCACCGCCAAGTTTGGCTTTTTCTTTTAATTCATTTAGATGCTGAAGATTATCAAATTCTTTTGTTTTGGACATTGTTTACCTCTATTAATTTTTTAATAATGTAGAAAAATATAGGGAAAGATGAGGTGGATGTCAAGATAAATAATTTTACACGGTATTGAAAAAGTTGACCCACTTATAAGGATCGGCTTTTAAATACTGCCAATATTTATTTTCGATAGGGTTATCTGATACTATCGAAACATCAATTAATTACTTTTTCAATTACACCACCACCCACTAACCTCTCCCCATCATACATAACAAAAGATTGCCCTGGAGTTATCGCTCGTTTAGGTTCATTAAATATGACATGCAGCGTATCATCGGAGCGAGGAGATATTACCGCCGCTGTGGGTGTATCTTTATACCGAACCATCGCTTGAGCTCGCACACTGCCCGCAATGCTCGCCACACTAATCAGATTTATATCCTTCACAATCAAACTTTGATGAAGCAAATCTTTATTTCTTCCAAGCGTTACAACATTTCTTTTTGGATCAATTTCTTTGACGTATACTTTTTCACCGTATGCACCAATGCCACTTCGCTGTCCGATTGTATAAAAAGGAATGCCTTCATGTTTCCCGACAACTTTACCATCCAATACAATGTCCCCATCAGCAATATTCTCATTCATCTTTTCAAATCTCTCTCTCAGAAATCTTCTGTAATCATTATCAGCCACGAAACAAATCTCGAAACTCTCCTCCTTCGCTGCGGTTTTTAAATTGTTCTTAGCTGCAATCTGACGCACTACCGATTTTGTTAAATCACCCAGCGGAAAAATCGTTCGGCTCAAAGCATCCTGATTCAATCCCCACAGTGCATAGGTCTGATCTTTATCAATATCGCGGGCGCGGAGGATATTATATCTCTTTGTTAGTTCATCAAATACGATTCGTGCATAATGACCTGTTGCAATATATTTTGCACCTAATGTATCTGCCTTTTTTAATAACTCTCCCCATTTAATTTTCGTATTACAGATGATGCACGGATTTGGTGTTCTGCCATTTTTATATTCATCAACAAAATTATCGATAACATCTTTGCCGAACTGTTCCGATAAATCCATTATGTAATGCGGGATGCCAAGCTTAACCGCAACTATGCGTGCATCGTTGAACGCATCCAACCCACAGCAGCCCGATTCACGATGAACATTTCCGCCAACATCATCGAAGTTAAACATCTTCATCGTTACACCAATAACATTGTACCCTTGTTCGACGAGCAATGCAGCGGCAACAGATGAATCCACACCACCGCTCATTGCAACAATAACGGTTTTATTTTTGTTTGAATTAGTCATATGCAATAATCAAAATAAGGAAAAGGGAAGGAAGAACAAAGAGAGTAGTGGATGATTGGAGTGTTGGAGTGATGCGGATTGCAGTAATGTGGGTTATTGGTTAGCGTGGTTTATGGGCGTATGAGGTACAGAAAATCGGTCTATTATCTAAAATCTGAAATCTAAAATCTAATATCCAACTGCACTCCAATTCGATTGTCCTGATTAGTCGGTAATTGATCTAAACCGCTGCCGATCTTTTTAATATCATCACGGATGTGGTCGGAGTACTTTGCTGAAATTGTGAGTGCATCGAACGGTTTGTATTTTAAAAGAAGATACCACCGAATTCCTTTTCCATAAAGCACCGGCAGGGTGAAAACACCATCTAAGTCTCGTTCATACTCATAAATACCAGATTGATAGGAATCAGAATGAAAATATGCCACACGAAGATTTGAACTAACTACATTATTCGGATTAAATGATAAATCTTGAAAGACGACGATTCCCTCTTCACGTTTTTTTGAAACATCCTCGTTGAGGTAGAGCTTATCGATCCTGCCGCGTATTTTGACTCCACGAGTTATCAAGTAATCAACATTCAAACGAATAGTTTGCTTGCGTTCAGTACCATTAACCGATGACCTAAAACCGAAATCATTAAATTGTGACTGTGGCTCATTACTAATTTTGTTCCGATAGCGTGCCAGAATATTCAGACGAGGATTTGGTTTCAATTCCATTTGTGTGAATATATCTTTTCCATGCGACGGAAACAAACGATTTTGCGGCTGCGGAAAATAAAATACATCGGAATAAGTTGAAATCTTCAAATACTTCAACGGTTGAAATTGTAAACCGATATAAAATCCCTGTTCGTTGAAAGTTCGCTCACCAAAAGCTAAGCCATGCAAACTTATAAATCTGTATGGATACGATCGAATATGGGTAATAATCTTAAATCCTTCAGAAACGTGAAACAGCAAGCCACTGTTTCCTCCAATCACTTGATTACTTCTTGCCCATTCTCCAAAGAGAGTTACTGAAGCAATCGAATAATTATAATCAATGGAATATATTGAATAAGAATTGTCGGCAAAGCGATTACCTTTTTGTAAATACAGCGAGCGCGAGAATATAGTGTTGTAAAATGTAAAACCCACACGATTTGTTTTGGTTATCTCATAAAACCATCGAGCGCCGAACAATCTTTCAGAGACATTGTTTTGCTTGTTACGTTCCGAAGTGGTTCTAAAATATCCTGACGTATAAAAACTCGTGATATTGCCGGATGAATCGAGGTAAGCGCTTCGGGGTGTATTTGAATAGAAGACCATCGGGCTAAATTTGTCTAATTTTAAATGTGCGGCTGCACCTCTAAAATACTCATTCTCTCCCGATGAAAAATATTGTCTGATGCCCGAACCTTTTCGATGGGTTGGTAAAATAACATTCGCTCCTTTAGCGATATCATATCCTCGCCACAATACAACTCCCTGACCTGATTCGATATAATAATCTCCCAAAATTATTTTTGAGATTGGACCGATGTTTGAAAATGCTATATTGCCAGTCGTGAAATCCGTGAATCGCCTCTCACCTGCGTCTTTTTCCATCAACAGTCCACCGGAAATATGCTCACCACTTCTAAATTTTATCCTTTGATACGATTTGATTGCCGAGCCGGCATATGCTCCATTTATTATGCCCACCGGAGATTCGAGACGTTTTATAAAACGCGAGCGTATTTCAATTTTTCTATTTCCTTCGTCTCCGAGCAGGAAATCGAGCAAAGGAGAATCTTCGTCTTCCCGATTCTGTTCGACAATTTCCTCAAATCGATTTTCGATAGAAACAGTATCCTCAACCATCAACGAATCGAATTGTGCTTCAAGAATAAAATTGAAGAAAAAGAAAAACAAAAATAAACTGACCAAACTACTTTGAGCACTCATAGTTATTACTCCTATTGAATTGTTACAGAGAATGAGTGCGTCCAACCTAATACGGGCTGAATGGAGACTCCATAATCTATCTGGAAAAAGGAGTAACGGATTCCGATTCCACTCGAATACGAAGCTGGTTCATTACAAAAACCGCCTCTCAATCCAACCGCATCAACAATCCAATACTCGAAACCAAATCTTGGAGACGGTTCAAAAGAAGTTTCCTTGTAGACATCAAGCATTAAGCATAAATTTTCAAAAGGGAGATATGCAATACCGGTTGTAAACGATTGCGGTAATTTTTCTGACGATCTTCCAATCGTTGGTGAGTTAACATTTTTTAAAGAAATACCTAAACGCATGACATCCATAAGCGGCAGAAGAATACCAATATCGATTCCTATCGTGCCGGCTGAACCATAGTTACTAATGGTTACAGTGTGGTAATTCAGATTAATGCCTAAATGAATTCCTGTTATAATATTGGAATATGCAAGCGAGCCAGAGAGTTCACGATATAACTCAAAACCATATCTTCTAAAAGATATTCCAAAGACACCATAGCTTGTCGGAAGTCCACATGCGACTCCTCCGAATGAAAGCTCGGATAATCCGTATGGCTGCGGTGAATAAAAAATTGAAAGTTGCTTATACTTTAGGTTTGCCAACCCGCCCACATTATAAAAAATCGCCGATACGTCATCTGCTATGCCAACGTATGCGTTTCCGCATCCTGCAGGTCGGGCGCCCATTTCTGTCCGCTCAAACCCACCTGCTGCTTGTTTTGTAAAAAGTAGAAAAATCAAACATATTTTCCACATTTGAACCTCCTTTAAATCTATTTTATACTCACTTAATTATTAACTTGAACAATTGGAATCAATTATCTATATTTCATGAACAATCTGGAGATCAATATGAAATACTGTTTTATAATCATTGTATTTTTTTTACTTTTATTTTCGCACTTAACTGCACAAGAAATCGAGTGCGAAGTTAAACTCAATCTTGAATCACTCACTTCTTCAGGAGGACGCGATAATCTTAGCGACTTCACTCAACAAATTAAACAATATATCAACTCATATCGTTGGACAACAGAAGATTATGGTGATGAAAAAATTAAATGCACCATGGATATATCTATCCAGGGAACAAAAGGCGAGCATCAATACGTTGCACAAGTTTTTATCGGCAGCCAACGACCAATCTACAAAGCCGAACGCAACAGTGCCATTGTTCGCCTGATGGACGATAAATGGGAATTTGAGTACATACGCAATCAAACACTAACACATATCGATTCGCGATTCAGTCCATTATTAAGTTTTATTGATTTTTATATGTATCTGATTCTCGGATACGATGCAGACACATATACATCAAACGGCGGAACTCCATATTTTCAGAAAGCGTACGATATAGTCAACTCAGCACGCGGCTCTGCAACTGATACCAAAGGATGGGACCTTGCGCCTCAGGGTACATACTCACGCGCACAACTCATCGATGAGCTTCTTAATCCGAAGTTCCAAGATTTCCGGAAGGCGGTTCACATTTATTATTACAGAGGAATCGATTCCCTCTTCACAAAAAAAACAAGGCCCTTGAAGCGAATGCTTCAGGCGTTAGATAAAATAGGAAAACTCCGGCAAAAAATCAACCAACCGAGTCTCGTCATTCGGACTTTCTTTGATACAAAATATCTTGAGATTGCCGAATCGTTTCAGAAGTACACAGACCCAGCAATTTATAATCGTCTTTCCGAGTTCGATCCGGAACATAAAAAAACTTACGATGAGTATTTTGAGAAAAGAAAATAAAGCAGTCTTTAATAAATCATCATGACATAAAAATAGAATTATTTTTTTATAAGGAGGATTTATGAAAACGATATATATCGGATGTTATTCTAGGGGTATTTTCTTTTGTGCGTTTAACTTACATCTATTTCCACAGCCCCATATAAATGTAAGTTCTACATCACTTAACTTTTCATT
>JASEHD010000004.1:30295-54258 GCA_030019075.1 Bacteroidota bacterium | reverse complement strand
CCTTCCCAAATACGCATCTTACCTATCTTGACTCCCACAAGCTTTTCCAGCAGCATAGATGTCCGTTCATTTTGTTCTCTAAATCATACAATCGGTGTATCTTCAACTTCAGATAACCAGCGCTACTTAAAACTCTACAAGTTACCAGCCCTTTGCTACTGTAGCTCGCCATCGCCGTTTGTATCATCGCTGTCGATTCTCGGTCGATTTCTTCTAATAAACTTATTATATTGTTTTTGTCCAAACCTGTAAGTTTGTTGTATTTTGGCTTTTCTCTTAATTAACTTACAGTGAACCTTTTATTTTTACTACTTTTGCTCTCCCCCCCAGTTTTTCGGATGCTACGCAAAAAAGCAAGTTATTGTCAAGCCTTTTTTTTAAAAAAAGGGATAGAAATGAAAATTATTTTACTGAGCCATTTTATGATTGGAATAAAGCTTGAAATTCTCAGTAAAAAAGGAAGCTGTATCGGACAAAATAGTATGATTTGAGCGAGAATATTTTGGTATAGCGGGTATTATTTCAACCGGTCAAATTTTTCAATACAAAAACATTGGCTTGCCCAGCAGATGTACAACCTTTGGTCGATATTGCACGACATCGTAAAGCTCATTAACATCCACACGCTTCCTGCCTTCCGTAATTATATTTGCAGAGACAGTGGTGTATTTGCCGTCTCGCAGCGATACCATCCGACCGTATTCTTTCTTGATGATTAAACCGGTTGCAAGATATCCATAGCTTGTTGATACCATAAGATCAAGTGCATCGGGTGCACCGCTGCGCATAAGATATGCAAGCTGTTGATAAACCGTTCTGACCCCGGAACGCCCTTCGATTTCCTTTGCAACAAAATCTCCGATACCACCAAGTTTTTTATGTCCGTATGCATCTGCTTCTCCGGTTAAAATCATCTGACCGCCTATTGGTTTTGCTCCTTCAGAGATTGTCATGATAGCATACTTGCTTGGATTTTGATTTCGATCGTCAACCAACATCTTTACTAACTTATCCATATCAAAATCAACTTCTGAAATGATCGCACGGTCAACACCAGCAAGGTATGCTGCAATGAGGGAGGTCTCTCCGGAATATCTTCCAAATAATTCCACAACCGCGATTCGCTCGTGAGAGCCGGTTGGTGTGCGAAGTGCATGAATAAATTCAACACTTCTTGTAACGGCTGTTGAGAATCCAATACAATAATCGGTACCGTTAACATCGTTATCCATTGTCTTTGGAATACATGCTATGGGAAATCCTTCTTTGTGTAATCGCACTGCATAGCTTAGCGTATCATCGCCACCTATTGTTATGAGGGCATCAATTTTTTGATGTGCAAGAACATGTAGAATATGTTTGGTGCAATCGATAGTTTTCTCGTTCCCGAGGAGTTGAAAAGAAGATTTTAAGAAATTTGGAACTTCATCTGGCTTTACTTTCGCGGGATTTGTTCTTGATGTGTGGAGATATGTACCGCCTGTTCGATCTATTGTTCTGGTATTTACTTTCGTGAGTGGGATAATGTTTTCCGTATAAGTATCGGTGTCATTGGTATCAAAGTGTAGCAGCCCCGCCCACCCGCATCGGATGCCGACCATCTCGTGACCATCATCTATTGCATGGTAGACTGCCGCTTTGATACAGGGATTCAATCCCGGAACATCACCACCGCCTGTTAAAATGCCGATTTTCATGTTTTTTCTAAGTAGTTTAAATTGAAATATTCATTCATTAACAATTTAAAGAAAATATGTTTGTGATTCAATCATAACTTTTGCATTTTGAGTAAAGACTCATTAACTTCAGTTAGTAAATTATCGGAAAAATCTTTTTGTCCAAGAGTACCTAATGTCCAATGGTTTATCCAAAATAAAGAATGAAGATTTTGCTATACTTGAACGTATAAAGCAAGCTGAAGAAACTGCACTTGCAGAGTTATATGATCAATATTCGCCAGTCCTGTATGGTATTGCGATGCGTGTTTTACGATCAATCTCAGATGCGGAAGATATTTTGCAAGATGTTTTTTTGCAATTATGGAATAAGCCCGATTCTTACCAGAGCTTTGGAATCTCCATTGGAAGCTGGCTTGTTATTAATACCAGATCTCGTGCTGTCGCAAAAATGTTGTCGAAAGGCGTCAGGCACCAACCTCATCAAATAGATTTAAATAACATTACATTTTTTAGCGCTGAACATCTACCTCAAAATGAATTCCAATCGAAAGTAATTGATGCATTTAAGAAAATAACACCGGATCAGCAACGCATCTTAACACTAATTTGCCATGAAGGATTCACCATAGATGATGTGGCTCAGATATTAAAAGTAACCACCGAGCAGGTTCATAAGCGGATCACGGAGGGTTTGAGGATTCTATGAATCACGACGATAAATATTTACGTTTATGTGGAGTATATGCACTTGGCGCATTAGATGGGAGCGATCAAAAAAATTTTGAAGCACACATTCAAAGTAGATGTGAAATTTGTGGAACAGAGTTAGCAAAGTTTACGGAGATTTCGGATGTACTCTATAAATCATTACCTCAATTTCACGTTCAACCAGAGCTGAGAGAGCGTATCCTGTTTTCAGCAAGGTTAGCTAAAGTTGTTAAAAGCTCCATTCAAAAAACTGGAGAAGAACCGATTGTGTTGCCTACGGTAGAAACACCACCTCAAAAAGCTAAGAGCCAGTGGTTTGTTTTAATTCTACTCGTTGCGGTTTTAATTATGATTCTCGGTTTTACAATGTATATTAAATCCCTTTTAAACAAGATGGATGAACAGCGGGAATTTCAAAACACACAGCAATCGCTCCTTACAAAATATGCAGATAAGCTTGAGCAGCAAAATGCGATTGTCCAATTGCTTAAATCTTATCCGTTGGAAATTATTAAGTTGGATGGGTCCTTATCCTATTCGAATTGCTCAGGAAAAATCATTTGGAATCCTGTCAATAAAGTAGGAGTACTTCAAACTTCAAACCTTCCTACGATTCCTGATGAAAATGTTTATCAGCTTTGGATGATAAAAGACGAAAAGCCGATTGACATACTCACATTTTCCGTGTCTGATGATTCTACTGATGAAAATATTTTCCTAATTCTGTCTAAGGAGCTTGGAGAAAAAAATCAGATAGAAGAATTCATCATTACAAGAGAAACTAGGAAGGGGGCAATAATTCCCTCGGGTGAATTGGTCATATCAGTAAAATTAAATCCGTAGTAAAATTAAACCAAATAAAAAAAGGTGGCCCTTGCGGGTCACCTATCAAGCATACTGGAAGCTCGCGAATTGTCAATTTGTTTTACGTGTATTCTCTTCGATTTTAATCAACAAATTAATCACACCTCCTGCCGCGTAGAGCAAAAGAATAGGTATAATAACTGCGATAATTCCACCACCATAACCTTCCACAAACACGCGGAAATCGGGCCATTTCATACCATCTGAAAAATACTGTATGAAAAAGATGATGACATTAAATATCCAGAGTATACCGCCAATTATTGCCAGCTTCTGGCAAAGATATGCTGCTGTGTGTAAGCCTTTAGTTACCATAAATCCACATCCTTATGATTATTAAATAGTGAATTATATAACAACGGATATTAAGTTAAGACTTTAATTATTGAATGTCAAGTTATTTTTTATTTTAAATCCTCCGAAATCGGTTATCTTATTAAAAATCAATGAATTATAGATGGTTGATTAATTAACGAAATAGTTGATCATTTTCGAGACCAACTTGGCTGCAGTTAGATTTGGATAATGTAATTCCTTGATTGGTGCAAGTTCCACGATGTCGCATCCGACAATTATTTTTTTCCGGCTTAGCCGTTGGAGAAGTTTCATTGTTTCATTCCAGAAGAGACCGTTCGGTTCGGGTGTGCCGGTAGCCGGCATGATCGATGGATCGAATCCATCTAAATCGAATGTAACATATACGTGTTGAGTTAATTTATCGATAGGGAAGTCGTGCCAATATTTTAAAAGTTTTGTATATTTTCCAGCACGTATCTCGTGTGCATAGAGTGTTGTAATACCACTTGTCTCGATGAATTCTGCTTCTTCGATAGACTGTGCGCGGATGCCAATCTGAACTAACCGATGTGGGTCAAGGAATTCACAAACGCGTGCCATAACTGATGCATGACTATACTTAGAGCCCTGATAATCAGATCGTAAATCCGAGTGAGCATCAATATGCAGAACGGATAAGTCGCGGTATTTTTCTGCGAATGCAGCAATAGCTGACTGTGTTATCGTATGCTCACCGCCAATCATGACGATAAACTTATTTTGCTGTATCAATTGTACAACGTTATTGTAAATCAGCTCAAGCGCCGCTTCTTCGCTCAGAGTTGCGACTTCGAGCGGTTCGAGTGTTGAAATACCTAATTCGCGGTGAACTTCACGCTTTGTTTCTTCGTCATAAAATTCAACATAGTGGGAAGCATCAAGTATGGCGTGAGGACCATCTTTTGTACCTTTTCCATAGCTGACACTTTTCTCGTATGGAACGGGGAGAACGACTACTTTAGAGTTTTCAAATGAAGAATATTCTTCTTCGATGCCAAGAAAATTATCTTCAATACCGAGTGTTTTAAACATAGAGCTTAACCATTATTATTGTATATTAAAAACATCTAAATATAAAACAATATGAGTTGATAATCAATTTCTTGCTTCTAAATTTTTTTTCTCATAACTTTCAACAATTTGTATAACTAATGAGACAATCAATCGCATATCGCCTTGCCCTTTCGGGTGTATTAATTTGGTGTTTTCTTTTATTCGTGCCGGCGATTATCGCTAATCTTGAGCAGCAAGATCATTCAATCTCGAAATCACTCTACGATGTTTATTCACCTATCTGCCATCAATATGAATCAAGATCAATCCATCTCGGGGGGTACAAGTTAGGAGTATGTGCGAGGTGCTTCGGAATATATTTTGGATTTTTACTCGGGGTCGGACTTATTCCATTTTTAAGTAGTAAACAAACCTTTCCAAATATATTTCTCTGGCTTATTGCGATTTCTCCAATATTGATTGTGGTTGCACTTAACGGATTGTCTGTCCACGAATCGATCATATTATCGAGATTTGCCACCGGTCTATGGTTTGGTTTATTCAGCGTGAAAATTATTATTCCCATCTTGCTCGAAGCAATTAATGAACTTTTTTTATCTAAAAATATAATTCAAGGAACTCATTATGGATCAAAAACCTGACAAAATAATCCCGGCTCTCTATGGCGGTGTTATCATGGCGTTGATATCAGCAATACCATTTGTAAATTTTATAAATTGCTTGTGCTGCGCCGGTGTGATGCTCGGAGGATTTTTAGCGGTATATTTTTATAAAAATAACTTTACCCCCGGGACCATACCATATACTTCCGGCGATTGCATGGCAGTTGGTGCGATAGCAGGTGTATTCGGCGCGGTGATTGGTACCTTCTTATCGTTCGTTTCTTTAGCGTTATTTGGAAATATTATGGGAGAATTTCTGATGCAGATATTTCGCGATATGAATATTGAAATCCCTGAAGAAGCTTTGGATGCAATGGAGCAATCTATGTCAGAGGGATTTACTTTCTTCTCATTTTTTATTCAATTGTTCTTAAGTCTTATCATAGACACAATCTTTGGTTTATTAGGTGGATTAATTGGATACAGCATTTATAAACCTAAGACAAATATGATGTCTCCTCCACCGATGCCGCAACCACCAACACCATAACAACTATCGAATTTATTCACAACGATGAATGAATAATATTGGCATTCGTTTGATATTTGAATCCGAAATCCTCAATCCCTGTCCGCCGTCCGCCAAGGCGGACTTTGGCAGGCGGGCGAAATCTAAAATCTTCCAGAGGTGGTTCATCGTTTGGATCGCCTCTTTTTGTTTTCTATTATCACTTTCTGCTGCAGAGAGTCGGGATTCGACATTTGAAATCTTATCCCATAAAGCACGGATCAAGCTTAATCCTTATTTAAGTCAGATAACTTGCGATGATACAATAACTCTTCGTCTCATCATGCCTTCGGTAGAGGAGATTGTGCTTAAACTATTTCCCGTTTTTACAGTTGAACAGATTCGGAGTAAAGGGAAAGAGATCGGGTATTCACAGAAAAAAGAAATTTTGTCTATCAAAGAATTTGAGTATGATTCAATCATAACATTCGCGATACGGTACAGCGGACGATTTCAGAACCGAACGGAATTTACTGAGCTAACTGCCGAGCATGCAATTCTTCGCTCGGAAGAGATATTGCCTATCGGACCGAGTGCATTCCAATTTGTGCGATTAACTATTTCCGTTCCGAGCAATTGGGAGACAATCGCTGTCGGCCGGTTGTTATCAAAAGATTCAACGACAGAATCTGCAATATTCGTTTTTGAATTTGATAAGCCGCTTCCAACACTCGGTTGGATTTGTGCGGGTAAGTTTTGGCGAAAAGATGTGCAGCATCAGGATTATTCAGTTTCTGCCTTTCTCTATGAAGATGATTCAAGTTCGGCAGAATCCATTTTGTTACGATCAAGAGATGTCCTTTCATTTTATTCCGAGAAATTTATTCCTTACCGATTTCCAGGTTTTTCTATCGTCGAAGTAGATAATTGGGTGGCAGGTAACAACGTGCTGGCGATAGCTTCACCTTCATTTATCATGGTGAAGAAAGATGCATTCACGACGATAGACAGATTCAATCAAATACAATCTATTCTTGCACACGAGATTGCCCACCAATGGTGGCCCCTTAGTATTTTTATTCAAGAAGAAGATGCCGCATTTCTTTCAGAAGGGATGTGTGAATATTCATCCCATATTTTCAACGAAACGTTTGGCACCATGACGCAGCGTGATTCATTGCGTGACCATCCCTTGTTGAGACCTCTCTTATTGAGAGTACAACAAGGGAAGGATGTTCCTCTGCGTAAGAAGGCGGACTTGCGAGCGACACCAACACAATACTTGAAAGCAGGGTATGTTCATAATATGCTTCGCCAAATGATGGGTAAGGATAAGTTTCTTGAATTATATCATGAATTCGCTGTCCGTTACAATGAAAAGAGAGCTTCCCTCGAAGATTTCCAGTATCTTGCCGAAAAAATATATGGTCAATCGCTTAGTTGGTTCTTTGATCAATGGTTAACGAAAAAAGGTGTGCCGCGATTAAGAATCTATAATGTAAAATCTATACCTAAAGAAAATAATTGGCTCACACGCGGACGTGTACGTATGGTAGGATATGAACAATATTCAACCTTTGTTGACGTCGCAGCCGAATTACCGAATGGTGAAGCAACAACCCGCATATTTGTGGGCACGGACAGCTTGGGGAAATATCTGAACGATGTTCCTTTTGAAATAATAACGAGCGAGAAACCGAAACGCGTCTGCCTTGATCCTCTTTTTAATATTTTGAAGGTACAAAAATTACCGGCAAAACTGACCGACTTGCGTGAACCTGCTGATGGGATAATGATCGTCGGAACTATTCAGCATTATGAACAATTGTTACAACTTGCACAAAGAGATTCAAAAGAAATGGAAAAAGGTGGCTGGGCTATTAGGATAAAACCCGATACAAGTGTAAGTTTGTTTGATCTTCAAAGTGATCGTGTGATTATCTATGGTAAAGATTCAGAAAACAGAATTGCGGCGGAGCAAAAGACAAAATTTCCGCTCGGTTTCATTAACGACTCAATTATGGTAAAAGGGGAGATGTTGTACGATAGCTCGCTTGCGTTGATACAAATTATTGATAATCCATTTGCTGCTCAAGGTATGATGATCTGGATTGCTCCTCTGAGTGAAAACTCAGTACCTGAGCTATTTCCTTATGATGCATCATGGATATTATTGAAAGGAAAGGAAGAGATTTCTTCAGGTACCTGGGAGGTGAAGGATGAAGATTTGGTTGTGGAGATAAAGTGAGAGAAAGAAAGCGAACAACTAGTACAACCTGTGATAACTTGAGGTGGTTTATAATATACTTACCATGTATACGGGATTGTTTTTTGTTGAAAGTTCAATAGAAATTGCTATATTAGTTGCAATTTTGGTTACAGACTCAGGGTAAAAATAGGTGTGAAATTCTTCATTACAACTTAAATGTTGGTAGATTGAAAAAATATGAACATACTTGATACAATACTCAAAGAAACTCAATATAATTTATCGATCTTCTCGAAGAATGATATTACTAATCTTGAGAAGAAGATTATCATTAAACAAAAGAAGAATTTTATACGGTGTTTAATCCGTGATAAAGAGATTCAATTGAAACCTGAGGAAGTAGTCAGACAACTTTACGCGGAGAAACTTATCAATGAATACGGTTATCCAAAAAAGCGAATACGCTTCGAGCATCCGGTTCAATTCGGGAGAGAAACAAAATCCGCAGACGTTGTAGTATTTGATAAAGACAGACCTACGGTAGAATATATTATCATTGAGGTTAAAAAGCCAAAGCTTAAAGACGGAAAGGAACAACTCCGCTCTTACTGCAATGCTACTGGTGCACCAATAGGTGTGTGGACAAACGGCGGACAGATTTCACATTACAATCGTAAGGATCCGAATTTCTTCGAGGATATCACCGATATACCGAAAGAAGACCAGACACTTGAAGATATTCTAAAAGAACGATTCACTTGGCGTGATCTTATCATTAAAGATAAGATTCCAAATGAGGGAAAATCTTTAAAAACGATAATCACCGAAATGGAAGATGAAGTACTTGCTAATGCAGGCGTTGATGTTTTTGAAGAAGTATTTAAGCTTATCTTCACGAAGCTGTACGATGAACAGAAAAGTCAAAAAGATAGAGACGTTGTCAATTATTTCTTAAAGAAGAAAAATCTTCCAATGGTTGCGGAGCGAAAAGCAACCTATGGCAAAAAAGATAACGGATCAACTTTCGATGAAGTTAGAAAAGTTGTAAAAGACATTGATGATACGTCGTTCCGGATTTTGGAATTTCGAAACACTGGTCAATCGGAGGGTGACCTTAAGAAAAAAATTCAGAAACTCTTTGATGAAGCAAAGAAAAAATGGCCCGGCGTTTTCCCCGATGAAAGCAAGATCGATCTTTCTCCCTCACATCTTTCCGTCTGCATTTCAAGTCTTCAGGATGTTAAGCTTTTTAATTCCAATCTTCAGGTTATAGACGAAGCATTTGAATATTTAGTCAGCAAATCATCTAAAGGTGAAAAAGGTCAGTATTTTACACCCCGTCATGTAATTGATATGTGCGTGAAGATGCTCAATCCCAAACAGGGCGAATATATGATAGACACCGCTTCGGGTTCTTGCGGATTTACGGTGCATACAATTTTTCATCTCACCGGACATTTGTTTGAGAATACAGAGATTTCACAAGAAGAAAAAGATGATGTACTTAAAGTGTTTGGAATTGACTTCGATGAAAAAGTTGTTCGCGTTGCACGTACCTTGAATCTTATTGCGGGCGACGGTGAGACAAATGTTCTTCATCTCAACACACTTGATTATGACAGATGGCATGAGACAATTAAGAACCCTGACTGGCTGATGACATACGGCAGCGGCTATAAACGTCTTGAAGCGCTTAAGAAGGAAACCGGTGCTTACAAGGAATTTCGCTTCGATATCTTAATGGCAAATCCACCCTTCGCGGGTGACATCAAAGAATCCCGCATCATTCATAAATATGAACTTGGGTATAATGAAAAGAACAAACCCAAATCGAAAGTCGGGAGGGATATTCTTTTCATTGAACGCAATCTTGATTTTATAAAACCGGGTGGACGATTGGCAATCGTACTGCCGCAAGGAAGGTTTAATAATACATCTGATAAAGACATCAGGGAATTTATAGCTGATAGAGCACGCATACTTGCAGTTGTTGGATTACAAGTGAATACTTTCAAGCCGCATACCGGCACAAAGACGAGCGTTTTATTTTTGCAGAAATGGAACGATAAGCTCTGCCCGAAGAAGGACGACTATCCAATTTTCTTTGGTGTATCGGAGAAATCCGGCAAAGATAATTCCGGCGAGTATGTTTATCTTAAAAACGGCGATGGTAAAACAAAGTTAGATAAATACGGTCACTTTATTGTTGATCATGATCTGCATAGTCATGGCAGCGAATTGCCCGACGGTATTGCTGAGGCGTTTATTGACTGGGCGAAAAAAATAAAATTGAGTTTTTGGAGATAGGGGGATTATGCAATGAAATTAGCAAAACGATTTGATAAACAGTTTTCTGAAGTCATAAATATGATTCATCAGGCACGCTACAACGCCATTAAAAGCGTCAATGCCGAACTGGTGAAATTGTACTGGAATATTGGTGAATATATCAGCAAAAAAATCGTAGCGGCTGAATGGGGCGATGGTGTTGTTGATCAGCTTGCTGATTATATCCAAAACAGCCATCCTGAATTTAAAGGATTTACGCGCCGGGGGCTGTATCGGATGCGCCAGTTTTATGAAACATACCACAGCAGCAAATTTGTGTCAGCAGTGCTGACACAAATTAGCT
Organism: Bacteroidota bacterium; assembly: GCA_030019075.1. Taxonomy (GTDB): domain Bacteria; phylum Bacteroidota; class Ignavibacteria; order UBA10030; family SZUA-254; genus JASEHD01. Next base: position 43,706 of record JASEHD010000004.1, on the reverse strand, counting down.
GGACAAATCATCTGCTAATCCTTTCTAAAACTAAATCAAAAGAAGAGCGTAAATTTTATTTAATGCTTTCGGTTAAGGAAAAGTATACATCGCGTGAACTTGAACGCCAGATTGACAGCGGTTATTATGAACGGGTAATGCTTACCAAGAAAAAAGTGCCACCACCGATGACACAAATTCATAAGGATGTTACCGCTACATTTAAGGATACTTATGTTCTGGATTTTTTGAACCTTCCTGAAATCCACAGCGAAAAAGATTTGCAAAAAAGTATAGTTTCAAACTTGAAAGACTTTATACTTGAATTCGGAAAAGATTTCGCTTTTATCGGACAGGAATACCGTATACAGGTGGGCAATAACGATTATTTTATCGATCTGCTTTTCTTTCATCGCGGCATCAAATGTCTTGTTATGGTAGAGCTTAAAATCACAGATTTCAAGCCGGAATATCTTGGGAAGATGAATTTTTACCTTGAAGCACTGGATAGAGATTTTAAAAAGGAAAATGAAAACCCCAGTGTCGGCATTATTTTATGCAAGTCGAAAGACGATGAGGTTGTGGAGTATGCTCTAAGCCGTCATCTCTCGCCTACACTCGTAGCCGAATATAAAACCAAATTAATACCCAAAAAGATATTGCAGAAAAAACTGCATGAATTGTTTTTGTTGGAAGATAAGAAACAATGAAAACTGTTGTTGTTGATTTTTCGGAAATCAAAGCCCAAAAAATATGGCGGCTGGAAGCAGAGTTTTATAACCAAAAATCTCTCGCAGGATCGAATTTTGTGACTGGCGAAGACACTATCGACTTTGTCCAATATGGAACCTCCGAAGAGCTTAATGAATGTGGGCAAGGATTTCCCATTTTGAGGTTAAATGAGTTTGAAGGATTGTTTATTAAAACGCCTGAAAAATATTGTGAGAGAATTGATCAGGAGACATACAAGAGCTTATCCTTAAAAAAAGACGATGTTTTGATTTGCCGTACTAACGGAAATCCAAAGTTAGTTGGAAAGTCCGCACTCGTTCCCAAAGATTATGATTTTGCTTTTGCTTCATATCTTTTTAGGATTAGGCCCAAGAAAGATATTATTAATTCGGCATCTTTGACAATTTATTTGAACAGTCGTATTGGTAGGTCTCAGATTGAGAAAAATTTAATGGTTAGTAATCAAGCTAACTTTAGCCCAGCTAAATTCCGAGACATACAAATTCCACTTTTATCTGGAAGTATTCAAAAACTGATTGAGAAAATTGTTTACTATGCTTATCAAAAACAAGAATCAGCTAATTTATTTTATCGAGAAGCCGAACAAATCCTTCTTTCCGAGCTTGGCTTATTGAATTGGAAACTAAAGCATTGCTTTTCTTTTATCAAGAATTTCTCCGACACACAATCCAGCAAGCGCATCGATGCCGAATACTACCAGCCGAGGTATGAGGAGATAATTAACAAGTTTCAGAATAATTCCCAATCTGATACTTTAGAAAATATAACAAAGTTGGTCGGTCACCCCTCAAATCCACCTTATGCGAGCGAAGATTCAAAAAATAAAACATTTGTTATCACACAAAAGCATTTAGGTAATTACTGTCCAAGTGATAATTTTTGGGAAGACGTCGATGCACTTTATACGACTGATGATTTCATTAAAAAGAATAAGCAGTATCTATTGCAGAAAAATGATATTATTCTTTATTCTGTAGGTGCCTATATCGGGAAAGCTAATATTTACAATTCGGATATCAAAGCTACAATAGGGAGTTTTTTAACGCTAATTAGACCGGATCAAGAAAAAGTAAACCCGTATTATTTGCTTGTGTTTATAAATAGCGAAGTTGGGAAGCAAATTACACGCCGTTGTTCCCGTGGAATGGCTCAACAATATATTTATCCATTCGATATAAGAAAGTTTGTAGTTCCGCTTATTTCTAAAACCAAACAAGCCGAGATTGAAAAGAAAATGTTAGAAGCTTTAGACACAAAAGCATTATCAAAGCGTCTTCTAGACTTAGGTAAGCGTGGAGTTGAAATGGCGATTGAGAAAAGTGAGAAGGAAGCACGAGGGTGGATTGGTGCTGAGTTGAAAAAGCATGATGTTAAGCTTGATCAAATACAATAGCGAATGAAAACTTTGTGGTGAGGCCATCACTTCGTGAAAAGTAAACTATAACAAGGCATTAATCGGTGTCTTGACATTATCGGCGTCTTTACCTATATTTTCAATAGAAGATACAACTTGCTCTATCCCTTCTTTAGAGCCAGCTAAGTCGATTTCGAGTCGTAATTTAATTACATTCTCAGTTATGCGTAATCAGTTCGTATTAATCTTTGTTGTTTTGATAGCATCGTATTTATTAATTGTATCTATGGCGTTGATTTCTATCGGAGATTGGTGGAATTTATTCATTGCCTGGACGTATGGACTTGTTATTTTCGCTCTTGTCTTATTTATTTTTTTATCGATCGCATTAGGGGTCGATACATATTTACATGGTATCTTTTATAAATCCCAACTTGATGATTCTCCGCCTAAGGCGGATGAGACGAATCGGAATATATCATCCAGAGAGCAAATCACTCTAAAACATCGAACTGAATAAAATCTACGAATGAAAACTGGAGTAAAACTACTTCACTAGTTTTATCCTAAACGTGGTTCCTTTTCCAATCTTGCTTTCTTTAACGAATAATTTTCCTTTATGGTAATCCTCGATAATTCGTTTCGATAAACTTAATCCAAGTCCCCAGCCGCGTTTCTTTGTGCTGTATCCCGGACGAAAAATATCCTTTCTCAGATTCATATCGATACCTTTTCCTGTATCCTTGACGTCGATGAAAACAAAATTCCCTTTTGATGTTATTGAGAACGTAATTTTTCCAATACTGTCTTCCATAGCATCGAGTGCATTCTTGATCAGATTTTCAATTACCCATTCAAACAATTCTCGGTTCATATGGACGGTCGGATGTTCCACCGTGGCTATACCTATCTCGATATGTTTCCCATGGGCGAAGCGGGGAGGCAGCCGTTGTTGAAAATAGTTTAGAACCGATTGAATAACCTCAAACAAGTCTTCTTCTTTAAAACTTGGTTTCGAGCCGATTTTAGAAAACCGTTCAGTAACTTTTTGCAGCCGCTGTAGGTCTTGTTCCATTTCTGAAATTGTGGAAAGCTGTTTGGGATTTTCGGCAGCATAGGTTTTCATCATTTCAATCCAACCCATCAGACTTGAGAGTGGTGTACCAAGTTGATGTGCGGTTTCTTTTGCCATACCAACCCAGATGTTGCTCTGCTCGTTGCGTTTTATATAACTGAATCCGATGTACCCGATAAGTATAAACATACCCGCGATACCGATCTCGATGTAAGGGAGCCAGCGTAATTTTGTTATGATCTCCGATTCACCGTAGTGTAAATGCTGAACAATAGAATCTTGCTCTGATATCTTCAATACAACATGAATCGGCGTATTTTGTTTGTCAAGATCCTGAATAACGGCTGTTATGAATTTTTTCTGTTCATCAGGCGTCAATGTTGAATCTAAATTGATGTTGCGGGAGATAAGTGGATAATTTTGGAGTGGTTGGTTCATATCATCTGTCAATACCATCGGGAAGTCTATTGATTGAATGATTTCATTGAAAATAAAACTATAATCCGATTGATCTGTGGGTGTATTGGCGATAAATTCGAGCGACTTAGCATAAAGATCTGCAACCTGCCTTTCTCTCTCGAGCAGTTGTTGAACGATGTATCGTGTGTACAACAATGTTGCAACAACGATAACCACCGCAGTTCCAAGTAAAATAAGCTTGATGTTGGTTGAGCGAGGCGCGGGCATGTTTTTAATCCTTTAATATGGTTTGATCGCGGCGGGCACCTACAGAAACCATCCGAACTTTGGTACCTAAGAGAGCTTCGATTGCTTCGATATAATGATGTACATTTTTTGGCAATGCTGGATATGAAGTTATTCCGGAAGTTGACTCCTTCCATCCTTTTAATGTTTCATAAACTGGCTCGATCGCTTCTAAAGTACTCGCATCAGTCGGGAATGATTTAATAAACTTGCCCTTGAATTTATATCCTGTACAAATCTTAATGTAATCGAATTGGTCGAGTACATCTAATTTCGTTATTGCGATTTCCTGAATGCCATTTATCATGATTGAATATCGGGTGCTAACAGCATCAAGCCAGCCGCAGCGGCGGGGACGTCCAGTGGTTGCACCATACTCGCCACCAATAGTGCGAAGTCTATCCCCAATTTCATCCGTTTGCTCGGTCGGGAATGGTCCATTGCCAACACGTGTTGTATATGCTTTCACGACACCTATGATGGAAGATATTGAAGTCGGCGGGATACCAAGACCAGTGCATGCTCCACCGCTTGTAGGGTTTGAGGAAGTTACAAATGGATATGTTCCATGGTCAACATCGAGAAGCGCCCCCTGTGCACCTTCTGCAAGGATTTGTTTCCCTTCTTTGATTGCGGTATTGAGGTATAGTGATGCATCTGTTATATATTCAGCTATTTGTTTATCAAACTCTTCGCATTCGGTAGTTATTTTGTCAACATCAAGCTCCGGACTGCCATAGATTTTTTTTAATATCTGATTCTTTTCTTCGATGTTACGCTTCAATTTTTGTACAAAAACTTCCCTATTTAATAAATCAGCAATCCTTATTCCTACGCGCAAAAATTTATCATTATAAGCAGGACCAATGCCTCTTCCTGTGGTTCCAATTTTTTCGGATGTCTGTTCACGAATTGTATCTAAAAGTTTATGGTACGGCATGATAAGATGAGCATTATGACTGATCAACAGCCGCCCGTGAATACCTATGCCCAAATCTGTAAGTTGTTTGATTTCATCCATCAATGCGATAGGATCGATAACAACTCCATTTCCTATAACACAAGTAACATGTGGATGAAAGATTCCGGAAGGGATGAGATGAAGAACGTAATGATTATTTCCGATAACAACTGTGTGGCCAGCATTGGCACCACCTTGATAACGTGCTACAATGTCGACGTTTTTGCTGAGGTGGTCAACGATTTTACCTTTTCCTTCATCACCCCACTGGGCACCGACAATTATTTTAACTGGCATAAGCGTATTAATGAATGATGTTAAGCGTGAAATTAATACTCTATTGTCTGGATCTGAATAGCCCCGAACTCCCGCCTGCTGCGGGCAGGTCAGTTCGGGGTAACAATAATATCCAAACAGAGGTTTTTAACCCTCAAATTATGGGCTAAAGCCCAAGATTGTTTTTGGATTTTCTTAACCCCATGATAAATCATGGGGCTATTTATACTTATCTTGGTAATCATACCAAACTTCTGTTAATAAATGAAAAACTCCGATGGAAAACAAGTTCATCGGAGTTCTGTTAAAGAAATTCAGTATTCAATCTTTACTTAAAGCTTATGATAGCTTCTTTGACAGAGGCGAATAATTCAAAGACTGTCGTTAGTTTTGTTATTGTAAGCAAGCTCTCGATTTTTTTTGGTGGCTCGGCAATTTTCAAATCACCGCCTGCTTTTCTAATGGTCGTCAAGGCATTTATTAACATGCTGAGTCCGGAGCTATTCATAGTTTGTACATCTGAAAGATCAACAACCACCTTTTTCTTTTTCTTTTCAATGAGATTGTGAAGAACTTCGTTCAGTGCGCTTGCGTCAGGACCACCCAATACGCTCCCTTCAAGCTCTATCACCGTTATTCCATCAATTTCCTTTGTTGAGAGATTCATGCTGCCCCCAATATTATTGAGCTGTTGCCGGTTTTAGTTTTTTACGTAGTTTGTAATTATTGAATTCTAATACGATTGCACTTGCAACAAAGATAGAAGAATATGTACCGGTAATAATACCGATGGTAAGTGCAAAAGCAAATCCGCGGTTGACTTCACCACCGAAGAAAAACAAAATCATCGTTACCAAAAAAATTGTTCCCGTTGTAATAATCGTTCTGCTGAGAGTTTCATTTACACTCTTGTTTATCAATTCCATTAACCCCATCGAGCGATGAATTTTTTGGTTTTCACGGATACGATCAAAAATTACCACTGTATCGTTTACTGAAAGACCGACCAGTGTGAGAAATGCGGCAATCATATTTTGATCTATTTCAAAGTTTGTAATAGCCGACCAACCATCCACGAGTGAAATAACGCCAAGCGTTATTAAAACATCGTGAAACAATGCAGCGACAGCACCAACACCGTAAATAAATTTAAAACGAAAACCTATGTACGCCATGATAGCAATCAGAGAGAACAAAACGGCAAGGAAAGCATCTTTCCGAAGCTCTGCCCCCATCTTAGCGCCGATTTTTTGTTCCTCGAGAATTTGAGGATTCAGATTCGCGAATGATCTTTGTAATCCGGCACGTATCCGATCGCCAACAATTGTTCCTTCTCCAGTTGCGTGCGTTCTTATCAACACCCGTGTTGGTTCACCATAGGTTTTCAGCTCTGTTTTATCAAAGCCCTCCGTATTCATCATTTGGCGAATGTCACCGATTTCAGGTGGATTATTGAACTCTACAATCAGCTCTGTTCCTCCAGTGAAATCTAAACCATAGTCGAGGCCACCCTTGAGAGGAATAGAAATCATTCCGACTATGATGACGGAAAGTGAGACAAGGTACCACCTTTGCCGCACTTCCATGAATTTAATATTTGTTTTTCTAAAAAATCGCATTAAATAAACTCCATTTATAAAAATTAACCAAAATTAACGATCTTACCACTATCGGTCATAATGTTAAAGATAACTCTTGTGATAACGATAGCACTAAACATGCTTGCTGCAATACCGATCATTAATGTAAGAGCAAATCCTTGAATTGGACCACTGCCAAATTGATACAGAATCACACCCGTAAAAAATGTAGTGAGGTTCGAATCGAAGATTGCTGTAAAAGCTTTCTTGTAGCCGGTGTCGATTGCAGCAGCAAGTGTTTTTCCGGTAACTGCTTCTTCACGAATGCGTTCAAAGATTAGAACGTTTGCATCAACTGCAACTGCCATTGTTAAAATGATACCTGCAATACCGGGAAGTGTAAGAGTGCCGTGAAATCCTGCAAGCACAGCAAGTACAAAAAGGAGATTAAGCAATAATGCTAAATCTGCCATCGTTCCACCCATCCGATAATACACAAGCATAAAAAATATTGTGAGACCGAATGCGAGGAGCGAGGAAAATATTCCTTTTCGGATAGAGTCTTCTCCTAATGATGGACCAACGGTGGTTTGTTGAATTATATCTACAGGTGCAGGCAGTGCGCCGGCTTTGAGGACGATTTCCAGAAGCTTTGCTTCATCAACATTTTCCATGCCTTCGATTTGCGAATTGCCGCCAATAATTTTTGATCGTACAACAGGAGCTGAGAAGCAGGCATTATCCATTATAATAGCTATTCGTTTATTGACGTTGGCTCCAGTAATGCGTGCCCAGTCGCGTGAACCATCGCTATTCATCTCCATAGTAACCACAGGTTGATTATAGTTAGGATCGATTGTTGCTCGAGCGTCAACGATAACTCCGCCTGTTAGTTCCGCCGTTTTCTTCACCGCATATAAGGTAAAATATTTTTTTCCTTCAGCTATAAAAGATGATTTTGCAGACCAAACAAATGCCATATCTACCGGTATCAGCCGCTTGATTTCCGGTTTGTTAAGTATGCGCATTACTTTAGCTTTATTTTCATCAGCGGTGTAAAGCTCGCCGTTCCATGGGCGATCTTCCTGCGGCAGCATACCTGCTAAAGCAAAGAATGGATGTTCTTTCTCGGCTTGTTCTCGCGCTTTTATTTGCTCTTCTGGAAGTTGAGCAAAAGATGTATCGAGTACTGCTGAAGTATCTTCCTTAGCGGTATCCTGTTTTTTTGTTTTATCTTTTGCCGAAGCGGTCTTATTGGATGTATCAGCTAATGCTGAGTCGATCAGCGGTTTCCCTGCTAAGGTTTTATCAATTGTTTCATAAACCTTTGATGCAATTTCAGGATCGATTAAAAGTTTGAATTCCAGAAGTGCAGTTCCTTGTAATAATTGTCTGACTTCAGATTCTTTGCTTACGCCCGGCAGCTCGACGATAATCCGCCGTGCTCCTGATTTTTGAATGGATGGTTCGGAAACCCCATATTGGTCAACACGATTCCGAACAATCTCCATTGCCCGGTCGATTGCATTGTCTGATTCATTCCGAAGTCGTCCAATAATATCATCATCACTATCGCGGATATTGCCGTAGTAACGACTCATGCGAACTTCCCTGTTTTGGAATTTCTGTTTCAGAACATCGATAAGGTCGACTTCACTTGTTGTTCCCGCTAAATGAACTTCATTCATAATAGATTCAAAAAGTGAATCTTTATTTTTTGCAATATCGTCCAATAACTTCAGGACGTTTACTTCGAGCACGACTCGCATACCGCCCTGGAGGTCGAGACCGAGTTTGATGCGTTTCATTCGTGCATCTCGAATAGCGCCTTCGTTCTCCTCAAGATACTTTACACTATCTTCACCGATTATGCTTCTCAGTTCCTTTGTGAACTTATAATCTTTATAGGTGGGATAGAGAAAATAAAAAGAAAGCAGAATGCAGGCAATTATAAAAATTAACTTGCCACGATATTTTTTCACGTAATGATCTTTACTCCTAAATCAAGAAAAATGATAGAAAAAGGACAGCTTTATTGAATTCTGGAATAAAAATATAATGTAAATTTTGATGAAAGTCAATCATTCACCAGAAAATTGAGTCAATGGAAGAATTAGTTTGAACACCAAAAAAACTCCGAATTCTAATGAAGATAAATCCTAATTTGAAATCAGAGTTATAAGAGTCGTCAGGTTTCCCGGCCCGACGGTAGGGTTGGAGATGTATGCTGTTTACTGTAACTATATATCCGGAGAGCTTGGTAGTGTCAGGTGGAAACACCTGACACCACGAAGGCATCACGAATTTTCAAGATGATATTTGCTTCTCTCGCTAATCTATCCTTATATTATAATCCAATATAATAATAATGCTTCATTACGAATTTTGTCTAAGAAGTTTCAAATATTGATCAATACTCTATTACTTTTGTACTTCATTCCCATAGCAGCTCAGGAATATCCTGCCCCTAAGCATGAGGTCCGCGCGGTATGGATTGCAACCGTGATGGGACTTGATTGGCCCAAGTCATTAGCTCCAATCGTTCAGCAGCAAACGCTTCATGAGATCGTTATGAATTTGAAGGGAGCCCATTTCAATACATTGTTTTTCCAGGTACGCGGACGGGCAGATGCAATCTATAAATCGTACTATGAGCCATGGTCGCATATTCTAACTGGAACACTTGGACAAGACCCGGGGTGGGACCCGCTCGCTTTCATTATTGAAGATGCACATGCTAACGGTATGGAGATGCATGCATGGTTCAATACTTTTTTAGTGAAGAGTGGTGGAACACTGCCGTCTGAATCTGAACCAAGACACATAATGCTTCAACATCCGGAGTGGATTTATCGGGTCAATGGCGAATGGTGGCTGAATCCCGGTATTCCAGCGGTTCGTGATTATATGGTTAATGTTGCCATGGACCTTGTTCGCAATTATGACGTGGATGGTATTCAATTTGATTTCATTCGTTATCCGGGTAGGAATATCCCAGACGAGGAAACATACAGGCAATTTGGTAATGGACTTTCAAAGGATGACTGGAGGCGAGAAAATGTTAATAAATTCTTGCGTGCTTTTCACGACTCTGTACGTTTGCTGAAACCCATACTAAAAATCGGTGCGACGCCCATCGGTATATATACAAATTTTGAAGACACAAGGGGGCAGCAAAGTTATTCGGAATTATATCAGGATTCACGGCAGTGGTTAAAAGAAGGGATCGTTGACTATTTAGTTCCTCAGGTTTATTGGTCGTTGGGTACAACCCGCGGTGACCCTGATTTTGCTCTGATTGCTAAAGATTGGGCTAAATATACATTTGGGCGGCATATTTACATTGGCATCGGAGCATACAAATCTGATGTACTTTCTGAAATTCCATCTCTAATAGATACCGTACGTTCAGCCGGGCTTGATGGAGTTTCGTTCTTTAGATATGAAAATATAAAAAACGCAATGGGGTTAGGCGAACGATTTCAAACTTTGTCTATCATTCCACCGATGGCGTGGAAAGATTCCGCAATTCCAGTTTCACCAATCTCCTTCGAAGTGTCGAATATCTCTGATGGAATTTTTCAGCTTCGATGGACACTTCCCGATCCATCGCTCGGTGATGATGCAGCAAGATCGTTCGCAATATATCGATCATCACACCAACCAATGGACGTTACTACATCAGCCAATCTTATTGCGATAGTATCTGAAGAGACCGATAGTTTCATAGATACAATCTCTCATATTACTGCTTCCAAGTATTATTATGCTATTACATCTCTTAATAAAGAATACAACGAAAGTCAGCCCGCTATTGAAAGTATTGTTATTCCAGAGATTGTTGAGCTTGCACGCCGATATGAATTCAGGTTTACCTTAGGGCAAAATTATCCCAATCCTGCATCAGATTATATATTTATTCCTTATGAGATCGGAGCTACATCTCCAGTGATAATAAAATTGATTGATGATAAGAATCAAGAAGTGATCAGTGTTGTTGATGCTATTCAGCCGCCAGGCAGATACGTGGCAGCCGCGAGGATTTCTAATCTAAAGGATGGAAATTATTCTTACCTACTCATGGCGGGTGCATTTTCTCAAAAAAGGATATTTCGAATTGATAATTAATGCTTAAATAATAAATAATATTAATATTTTATGAGTAAGAAACCAAATAACCAAAAGCCTCAACTTCGTAGATATCGGAAGCCTTGGACTGAGTCTGAAGAAAATAAACTTCGGGAATTATTTACACTACGCTTGCGAAAAGAAGAAATAGCAAAAAAACTTTCTCGATCTATAACGGGTATTTATATCCGAGCCATGAATTTGGGATTATTAAAACCGAGACATAAATGGACCCGCGATGAAGAATTGTATATAAAAAAACATTATAAAAAGACAAGCATAAAAGAAATTGCCGCTCACCTACATCGCACTGCTGCAACCGTTGCGGCGCATGCATACCAAATAGGTTTGCGAAGACATTGGTCGTGGACGGCGGAAAATGATGATTATCTCAGGGGTGTCTATGGTGTAATTCCGGTGAAGAAGATTTCCCGGAAATTACAAAAAACAATGAGTGCTATTTATAAAAGAGCGAATGGACTGCGCATAACAAAACCAAGAGTTTTCAGATTTTGGTCTCCTGAGGATTTACATTTTCTTCGTGAAAACTATCTCAAAATGAGTTTGAATGGTATGGCGAAACATCTGAACAGAACATATTGGGCAATCGGTCAAAAGACTTCTCGTATGGGATTGATTAAAAGTGATCTTATTAAAAAGAAGAGAAAATTATAAATGGGCTTAATACTTCTTTTGATACCATGAATAGTTTTTCCCATTCCAGAAAATCAATCCACTAATCGAATCTCGCTTTGCAAGATAGATAGCGTCTCCATTTAGTTTTGGAGGAGATTTTCCCCATTCATCCACTGATATTTTTCCACGTTTCTGAATATTCCAGATATTTACCCATTCAAAATTGCTGCTTAAATTGTCAATAGACTTGCCAGCGCCAAGGATTGTAACAGGTGAAAATAGGGCTTGAGGTTTACGGGCATGAAAAATAGCAATTCCGGTTTTCCCACTGCTCCGTTCCTGGATTTGGATGGCAGCATCGCGATTCCTATCTCCGTTAAAGTCTCCGCGTAATACATATGGATAAAGCTGGTATATAATCGTGTACTTCTTATCTAGCTGCTGAGATGAAAATTCATTTCGAACCCACTTTGGAATATTTCGGATCGGGTTCGGGATGAGCCGACCTGTTTGGGCATTCATCATAATTGGATAAAGCAGAAGGAGAATAAAAAATATTTTCATCGGAATTTCTTTCATCTTGTTGAACAAAACATTTTATTTTTCAAAAAACAATTCTACCAACCATAAACTCAGTTGCGGTACATATGTTATAATAATGAGTGCTACCAATAATATGCCGATGTATGGAAGCACTGATTGAACAATTTTTGAAATCGGTTGTCCAAAACGGAAGCTTGAAATGAAAAGATTCAATCCAACAGGAGGAGTCAAATAACCAATCTCTAAATTTGTCAGGAATATAATCCCTAAATGAACAGGGTTGATATCGTATGCTATCGCGATCGGAATTATTAATGGAACAACTACGATAATTGCAGAGAAAATATCCGTCATCATTCCAACGATGAGAAGAAAAACGTTGAGAAGTATAAGAAATACTGCTTTGCTTGAGATAAACTGCTGGATCAATGTGAATAGTTTCATCGGTACTTCTTCGTCGATGAGGTAATTCGTCAGGCCCATGGCGCAGCCGAGGATCACGAAAATTGCCCCAACCAAGATCATGCTTTCTTTTATTATCCTTGGAATATCAGAAAACAGTTTGAGGTCTTGATGAATAAAAACTTCAACGATAAGTACATAAAATGCTGTAACGGCGGCGGCTTCGGTTGCGGTGAAAATTCCACCATAGATTCCGCCAATGATTAAAAACGGGAGTGGAATCTCCCATGCAGCATCTTTCACCGTAATCCAAATATTTTTCCAGTTAAACTGTATTCTTGGGATGTGCATTCTCTTTCCTTGATGAATACTATATGCTGCAAGAATTGCCACGAGTAAAATACCTGGTAAAATACCCGCGACGAAAAGTTTATCAATAGTAACATCGGGAACCGAGCCGCCCACAGTTCGGGAATTAGATGCAACCATCGCGTATAGAATCAATGGTAAGCTTGGAGGGAAAAGCAGCCCTAAACTTCCTGATGTAGTAAGCAGTCCGAGTGAAAATTTTTCAGAATATCTCTGCTGAAGAAGAATCGGGTACATCAATCCACCTAAGGCGATAATCGTTACTCCCGAAGCGCCGGTAAAAGCGGTGAAAATTGCACATGAAACAAGCGCAACGATTGCCAATCCACCGGGAATCCATCCGAAAAATGCTTGTGAAAGTGCAACGAGCCGTTTGGGTGTTTTACTTTCAGCGAGCACATAACCTGCAAATGTAAAAAGTGGAATTGCGATAAGTGTCGGCTGGCTTGCAAGTCGATACATTTCAACGATTATTGCAGAAGTATCAATCTCAACTGCATGAAAAGCAAGCAAAGCAATGGCGCCAATAATTGAAAAAAGTGGTGAGCCCAAAAATGCAAGTGCAATCAAAAGTAAAGCGATGAGAATCGTTTCCATCAGTCCTCAACTCTTGGAATGTCCAATCGGGTGTGAGTTTTGTTAGGATGATT
>JASEHD010000004.1:0-30285 GCA_030019075.1 Bacteroidota bacterium | reverse complement strand
AACGAAAAGAAGATGCTCTATCGTTCTAATAAAAAATCGAAACGCCATCAATCCAAAACCGATTGGAATAATTATCTGAAACCACCAGGCAGGAAAATTGAACTGACCGATTGATAAAATGATTTCAGCGCTTTCAATTTCATTCTGCAAAAATGTCCAGCCCGCATTGGCAATAAATATCGTTACAATCGTGGCAAACAAGTTAGTAATGATGCGTAAGAGATTCTGAATTTTTGATGAGACAAACCGTGTTATTATATCGAGGTTAAGGTGCTTATCCTTTTGCGTGGCAAGCGATGCACCGATAAATCCGATCCATAATACCATGTGTCTCAGAAGTGGGTCAGCCCACAAAAATCCGCTTGAAAAAACGTTACGCAGAACAACTTGTAAAAATGCAAGTATAACCATACTGCTGAAGAGGACAACAACAAGCGAACTCTCAATCCAGGAAAGCGCTTTGCTTATTGTTTTGATCAGCTTCATTGTGAACTTTTATTATTATTTGTGCGATAATCGTTAACGACCTTCTCGACCCTTGTGAGTAAATCTTCCGTGTATAATTTTCCAATAAGAAGACGACGAGCTTTTTTACCGATTTCTTCGTAAGCTGCAGTCGTTTGCCCCGTCGGTGAGTCGATAATGGTGATACCGTTCTTTTTCAATGTCTCGATTGATTTTTCATTATCCTGCCGACTCAATTGAGTGAGCTTATCTAAATATTTCTTTCCGTTACGTTGCAATATTTCTTGAAGATCAGGTGGTAACTCATTGAACTTTTTCTTAGAAATAACAACCGCACCCATCGAATTGGCAAGTGAAGTTTTCAGCATGTACTTCACACGAGAAAACCATTGTAAGGCGATTGAAGCTAATGGTGGTGAGTAGACACCGTTGATGAGTCCCGTTTGAAGTGAAGTTAGCACATCGTTGATACTCAGCGGGATTGGATGAAGATTCATACTTTTAAATGCTGCTTCGGCTATTGGATCTCCTTCCCACATCCACATCTTTATTTTTTTCATGTCCTCAGGAGTTCTAACCGGACTATTAGTGAAGACATAAACAAAACCAACTTCTGCCCAGCCCAAATTGATGAAACCACCTTCTTCAATTGCTTTGTTGAACTCATCGCCGAACATTTTGTACACAAGATCAACCTCTTCATAATTTCTGAAAAGAAATGGCGAGTCGAGTATCCTTACTTTAGAAGCGATGTTTGTCATCCCGACACCGGTAATACCCGCGCTGTGTAATTGCCCAAGCTTAATTTTTCGGAGAACATCTTTTTCATCACCCTGAACCATGCCACCATACATCTTAAAGCCAAGCCGGCCGTTGCTTTCTTTTCTAATCGCTTTGTCGAATTCTTTCATCACATTCATCCACGTGCTTCCATCGGGTGCTACAGTCGCAAACTTGATGGTATATTGCTGTGGAAAAACCGTGATTGTTGTTATTGCGATTAATATTGCTATGATTATAAAGTTAATTTTCTTCAAGGATTTCTCCATTCTCTGATTCTAAAAACAAGTCATCGATTTTCTCCCGGAGTAAAGTTGCTTTCTTTTTAGCGATTGCATTCGACAAGCGTGCCTGCGGTAAAATATCAATCGATGATGTATCTACTAATGTTAAACAATTTTCAAACACATTTTTGTTCTGTGTCTGAACTGCATATGATCGGGCATAATAAACGTACGTCATTAGAAACTTTCCGCTGTTGATAGCTATGCAGTCGTCGAAATGTTTTTTAGCTGAATCCGGATTTCCGCCAAGTAATTTCGGGCGGCTTCCATATAGTGTCCCGAGGAAGAAATGACCGCCGCCATAAAAATAATTTGGGTCTTTTTCAATAACATATTTCATCATTGCTTCTACTTTCGGTATATCTGCAATCGAATTTGGATCGGTAAGATTAATGCTGATGAAACTCCCCCAACCGACGGCAGTCCAAAATATTATTGGGACATCCTCGCTAGAAAATGATTCAAGTGCAGAAATGAATTCATCAAGACCCTTTGCTGAAACGAATTTTGTGTTCCGATTTAAAATCTTCATTCCATATTCTTTACCCCGTAGATAAAAGATGCGTGCCCGCTCGCTGCTGTAGTCTTCAACGAATCCCAGTGCATAACTCGAATATCCCATCGATGCAAGGAGTAGATAATGTTCATTTGCCGGATCGTTTTTTAAAATTGCTTCAAGAAGTTTAAGATTTGATGCAATACTCACTTCGGCAATACCGAGGTCTTGTTCTTCGTTAATAACCTCGAAGCCGTTATCCATTATACCCCCAAGTGATTTGATTGCAATCTGTTGGAAGCACCCTGAAAATGTAAATAACAGGATCGGGATAAAATAATGTTTTATCTTCATATTGTTGTTTTTTGATAATATACAAAAAGTTGGCAAGAAGTGAAAAATGTTTTTTGGAAGTTAACCAAAAATGTTTTAATATTTTAAGTGATAGAGAAGATAAAGTCCATATTTTAATACATGTATTTCAGGTGAATAAGATGAAAATTCTCGTAGTTGAAGATGAGAAGAAACTTGCGAAAGTTCTTAAGCAGGGGTTTGAAGAAGAGCATTATATTGTAGAAGTTGCATTTGATGGTGAACAGGGATTCTCTCTCGCTTCAACAGGCAACTATGATTTGATTGTCCTAGATATCTTGCTCCCTAAAAGAGATGGCATATCTGTCTTGAAAGAGTTGCATGCAAAGCATATTAATACTCCTGTATTATTATTGACAGCAAAAAGCAGTGTTGAAGATAAGGTGGAGGGATTGGATAGCGGCGCTGATGATTATCTGACAAAACCATTTTCATTTGAGGAATTGCTCGCACGCGTTCGCTTACTCCTGAAGCGGAGTGCTTATGAAAAATCTACAATTCTGAAAGTAGCTGATTTACAGCTTGATCTGGTCGCTCACAAAGCAAAACGCGGTGATAAACAAATAGAGTTGACAGGAAGGGAATATGCCCTGCTTCAATATTTTATGCAAAATGTGAATCGTGTTCTGACACGGACGATAATTTCTGAACAAATCTGGAATTACAATTTCGATACAGGAACAAACGTTATCGATGTGTATATAAATCATCTTCGCAGTAAGATTGATGATGGATTTGAAATAAAATTGATACACACAGTCCGCGGTGTTGGTTATATGATGAAAGACGATTAAGATGCTTCGCACGTTAAAATCAATTCGTGCTACACTTACATTATCGTATTCATTAGTATTGCTTTCAACCCTCATCGCGTTTGGATTGATTGCATACAACTATTCAAAACAAGAACTCACCGATAGTCTCGATAAGTCACTCACGAATGAAGTGAAATGGGTAAAAAATTTTGTTGAATTGAAGGCAGGCAAAGTTAAACCGAGCAAAATATTTACATCGAAGAAAAAAAGTCGGACACTCAGCCAACAGTTATCTCTAACAAGAGAAGACAGTGTCGCAATGAGTGAAGCAGACGAAGAAATATGGAACCATATTTATGAGCATGCTTTAATCAATCCCAAAAAAACGATAATTCAGGTAACGGATAATAAAGGAGCAGTGATATTTCGATCTTTCACAGTTGGAGAAGAAAGTTTATCAATCGGTCACGCTGCACTCGATACAATCGTATTGAATACCGTGAAAAACGAGAGGGGAGAAGATATGAGAGTAGCATCAACATCAACGAAGAATAATCGTATTTACATTGCCTATCCGCTTGCTGAATTGAGCGAGCTGCTCGACAACCTCTTTTCAATTTTTTTGATTCTTATTCCAATCACATTGGTGCTCTCGATTGCCGGTGGATGGTTCCTTGCATATAGATCACTCAAACCTGTAGATGATATTACGAAAACAGCCCAGCAGATCACAGCGCTTAATTTGGATAAACAAATTCCGGAACGCACTGTTAATGACGAAATCGGTAGATTGATCACGACATTTAATGGAATGATAATCCGTCTCAGAAAATCTTTCGAACAGATTAAACAATTTTCAGTAGACGCCTCACACGAATTGCGGACACCGCTTACAATCATGCGAGGTGAAGTAGAGCTTGCACTCCGAAGTCAAAAAGATAATGCAGAATATCGAAGTGTTTTAGTCAGCATTCTTGAGGAAGTATCCCGACTATCAAACATCATCGACAACCTAATGACATTATCGAAGGAAGATTTGGGGCAGCGTGAATCATTCTACAACGAGGATGTAAACTTGAAAGATCTGATGACCGAGTTGTATGAAGACAGTGAAATCATCGCATCTAAAAAGCAAATATCAGTTGAGCTTCTGCGAAATGAGGATATAAAGATATTTGGAGATCGGGTTCGCTTGCATCAGTTAATATTAAACTTGATTGATAATGCAGTTAAATACACACCTCAAGGCGGTAAAGTTACATTATCGTTAGAGAGAGAAAATAGTTTTGCAAAAATATTGGTAGAAGATACCGGTATCGGAATATCTAAAGAAGAGCAGAAAAATATTTTTGATCGTTTTTATCGGGTCGATAAAGCAAGATCGAGAGAGTTCGGAGGAAGCGGACTTGGTTTATCTATTGCTAAATGGATTGCAGAAATTCATGGAGGAAGGATCGAAGTAAAAAGTGAGATAGACAGAGGTAGTATATTCTCAATATATCTTCCATTATGATTGTTCATAAATCTGCACCAAGTGAAAAATAGTATTGAGGCGTCGAGAAATGTTGTAGATTAAATGACCATCCAACATCCATCTTTAAGAGAAAACCGAGGAAAATCATCCTTATGCCATAACCCGTGCCGGTAAGAAGGTCGCGCATATACAAACTACCATTTTCATCTTTTGCAAATGCCTGAAAATCCTTTCTCCATTTCCAAGCTCCACCCATGTCTAAGAAAAGTACACCGCTAAAACTCTGAAAGAATACTGGCAAAGGGCCCGCTGCAAAATATCCAAAAAGTGGAAAACGAAATTCTGTATTCATCAAACCGTATTTGTACCCCAATCGTGCGTTAAAATTGTAGCCACGCAAAGGGACTCCGAGTGTGAGAAAAGCAAAATCTTCGGCACGCTGAATAGGGAATTCCCCTCTCTCGAAGCGTCTGTTTATCCAATTATTAACACCACCGATCATAAATTGCTGTGGATCGGGACCAAAGCTCGCCCCACCCGCAAATCGGAGTGCAAGTGTGTAGTTCTTCCATAATTTGTAGTAATGGCGGTAATCACCGAGTACTGTAATAAACCCTAATGACCTATCACTTAATTTTGGACTTGTCATTAAACTAAGATTGTAACGTGCTCCGTTTGCAGGTGCAATAAACCCCCACAAGCTATGGTCATGCACATAACTAACCGAAGGTAATATGACGGTGCGTCGTTGAATAAAACTATTGACGGCGCTTATGTTATTTTGTGAGATATTGTACCATGCTAAACCGAAATCAATGCGATTGAATTTATTGAATGGATAAGAAGCAGTTCCTAAAAGCCCGTAATTTCTGAATCTATATAATGAATCAATATTGTTCTCTTTGCTCAAGTAAATAAATTGAGCAGTATGAAAACCTTGGATTCCGTAATCAATCCGCTTAGGTAAATAAAAATAAGCTAACGCATAATCACTGTTATTGAGATCGATTTGTAAATCCATTAATATGATGAACTGGTGATCACCGAGCATGTCACTGAAAGCCATTATTGTCGAGCCTTGAATCCCATAGAAAGTATTGTAACCGGCATTGCCATAGATGATATCGGGTGAAAAATTTAATTTGTATTTATTGATCTTATAATTACCCTGCTCGTCAACATTATCAGCAGGTGGGGAAATCTTGACTGAATCTGATGCTTTTATCGATTTTTCTCTGAAAGCATCGCTGAATACGTAGTTGCGCAGCTCAACCCTGCCGGCATCCGGAAAAAATGTAAGTGAATCTTGTTTTTCCATCTTGACGATAATATTATCACCCAATATCACGTCGGCTTTCGTAGGTCTGGTTGTGTCGGATGAAATATTTTTTTCAGATATTCTTTTAAAATATTCGGTTGGCTCAAGTTCGCTCTGCTTGAGATCACGATCTAACGGATTGCGCATCAGGAACAAGTCGAAGCCGGCATTGTTAAGCGAATTAAAAGCTAACTTGTTCCCGTCCCGTGTAAGCGATAGTTGATATACACCGCTTAATGAGTTAGTCAGGGGCCGAACATTACCGCTATCTAAATTTTTTATATAAATATTATTGATCCCGTTCATATCCGAGATGAAATAGAGGTGCTTCCCATCGGTAGCTGCAACCGGCGAAGTTTCATCACTGTTCGGTAGATTAGTTATCATTGAAATATTCTGACTACTGATATCAATCTGGTAAATATCAAGTTGTCGATAGTCGTAATTTTGCATTTTGAAATTGAGAGGGATACTTGATTTTGCGAGATAATCCCGGCGGTCTGAAGCGAAGTAGATTGCTTTTCCATCGGATGACCAGCTTGGATCCGCATCGCTGAAGATATCATCGGTGAGGTTAGTCAAGCTTTTTGTGTCTAAATCGAAAACGTAGATATCCGACTGATTATTTTTGTTACCGACAAAAGCGAGTTTCCCACTTTTCCCGGGATCTGAGGAATCA
This sequence comes from Bacteroidota bacterium, assembly GCA_030019075.1. Classification (GTDB taxonomy): domain Bacteria; phylum Bacteroidota; class Ignavibacteria; order UBA10030; family SZUA-254; genus JASEHD01. The sequence goes on along the minus strand of JASEHD010000004.1, from coordinate 23,662 downwards.
ACCGGTGACCAGTCAACGGAAAAAATTCCGTCCAAATCAAAATTAAATTTACCTTCAGATCCGGAATAAACATCAATAATGATAATAACATCTTGTCCACCGGATTTTGCAGCGAGTGCGATATGTTTTCCGTCAGGAGACCATGACATTCCTGGTGTGAGAAGGTGGAGCTCCTCGAAGTCAGCAGTACGCTGACCTTTAATGAGTTTCTTCTCAATCCTGCCATCAATCGCATTCATTATGAACACATCAAAATAATCATCTCTATTGGAGATAAAAGCGATCCGATCACCGCGCGGAGAGATTGCAGGACTTGTATTATAAAACGATCCATCTTTTTTATGATCTGTAAGTCGTCGTGCAAAATCGGCTGGCTCTTCACGTTTTGCGATATCGGGCCAATAAAGAACCTTTTGTTCCTTCTGCCAGCGATCTGAAAGTTCTTCCACACTTAACCTGATGGCGCTTCGGAAACCCTGGTCAACGTTTCGTGTTCCTTTGATGCGTGTAAGTATTTCGGCTATTTTTTGTTCACCGTATTTCGTTGCGATGTAATACCATACCGATTGTCCGCAGCGGTATGCAAAATACCCATAAAGGTTTTCGATTTTGGGGAGGTATTCATGAACCGTAGCATCCCTTATGAACATATCGGAATGTGTGTCCCATTTTAACGCTTCATACTCTGCTAATCCCTCATTGAACCAAAGTGGAAGACGGATTGTGATGTTGTTTGATATGATGGATTGGATCGTTCCTCCATAAAACATATCATTGATAACACCATGTACAAGCTCATGGTGAATAACGTGTCTGAATTTCTTGTAGTCGCCCTCAAAAGGGACCACAATTCGATTTTTGAACAGCTCGGTTACACCACCGATTCCTTCCTCAAGGTAATCGTAAACAACATTAGTTTGTTGGAAATCGTTATGAGAATTATAAACGATAATCGGAATCCGGGCTGCGATTTGGTATCGGAACGATTTGCTTATTGAAGTATATGCAGACTCTGCAACATTTGCCGTGAACTCTGCAAGTGACTCTCCTCCCTTATTAAAATAGATATCAAAGTGTGCGGATTGAACGAAGTACCAGTCGAAGTTCTTGTATTGGACTTTGTTTTTTCCAAATTGGGTGTCTTGTGCAAAAATCGTCGGTATCTCACAAACAATGTATATCAGGACAGCAACGAGGGCGAGTTGTTTTAATTTCATATGACTTCTTTCTTGCTTGTAAATTACAAAACAATGGAAGGAAAAGCAAAGGTTGCTCCGCAATTATTTTAATTACTATCTGATTTTACGAAAAAGATTGTTTGTATAATAATAATCTCAATTGAATAGCCCCGAACTTCAGTTCGGGGAAAAAATGACGAAACACAATTGGGTTTTAACCCTTAAATGATGGGCTGAAGCCCATGTTGGATTTTGGATTATAATCCCCACGATAAATCGTGGGGCAATTTCTCATTAATTTTGAATCTCTGCGTACCATCGGTTACCATGTTATTTGCTGATAGTCTGAGTTGACTTGTACCTGATTGAACTGGTTCGATAAGAAAAAAAGCCCCGGCGTTTTGCCAAGGCTTAATATTTGTGGTTAGAAAAACTTAGATTATTGAGAAGAAATATTATTTTATCAGCAGCATCTTTTTCACTTGAATAAACATGTTGCTGGGCTCCGATAGACTCGTTGCCTCTAAACGATAGAAGTAAACTCCGCTTGCTATGTTACTTGAGTTCCAATTAACCGATTTATAACCTGCATCTTGGATTTCATCTACCAATGTAGTCACTAATTGACCTAATGGATTGTATATCTTCAACTTCACACTGCTTGTAAGGGGCAAACCATATTTTAATGTTGTTACAGGATTGAATGGATTTGGATAATTATAGTCAAGATAATATTCTTTTGGTAATAATGTTGTATTTCCAATCTCTACTGGAGGTGGTGGTGGCATCTCAGATGTTGGTACGATTTTAATCCTATTGGCAGTAACACTTGCTGATAAGGTAGCATCTAAAATTAATTTTCCGTCTTTGTTAACCTTCACCCAGTAACCATCTCCAGGGAATAATGTGGTTGTAGTGACATATTGGATTCCATTATAACTAAAAAATTGGTTCGTAGTCATGTCACTTGGTTCAACAATAATAGCAGAAACTGGAAACGGCTGCGATATAGTACCTATCATATTCCAACCTCTATTTACATTAAAAGTATCCACAGTAATAGGAAAACCATAAATTGTGATGTTCTGCTCGCTATTAAATTTCAACCAGTACCCTTTACCAATTTCCAGATCATCTCTCGGTACATACCTACCATCATATGTAAATGTATTGCTCGTGGAACTTGGGAAGAGGGCATTCTTTGTGTAGTCCGACACGTACATCGGGACCGACATCATGTTCCATCCATTTTCCACTGCTATATTCATTACTTTTATCGTTGTGAATCTAACAGCCAAATTGGGACGAGGTTTCAATTGCTCGGGATATCCATCCTTATAAATCAGTAAATGCCAGTCCACCAAGACGGGCATCAATCCGACAACTGCATGCCAAACCTCCACCTGGTACTGGGGGATATCCCAATAGTTGTATTCAATACTTCCATTTTGGAGATCAAGGATGGCTGTAAAGCTCACCCGCTTCTCATCTACTGTGGTCTTCATTGAGTCCCATTTAACGATGAAATGCCATTCGGTAGTATCGCAAACAACAGAAATAGTTGCACCCCTATCGCAAACTAAGTCGCTGAACAGTGGTGCAATTAGATTCTTTCTTGCCAACCCCCAATCCGTAGTCTGACCAATGAATCCATCCCACGTTATATCGATAGTATCATTAATTAACTTGGATAATCCAATCGCACCATTCACTCCAATCCATGCATAGCGCATCGTATCACCGAAGAACACGAAAGGTCCACCCAAGTCGAACGGTCCCGCTGTTCCTTCATCCATCGGGTCAAACGATATTTCATATCCAGTTGGGACAAAGAAGCTTGATGTAGAAATTTCTGTGAGTGAGTCCGGAATCGGCGTGGGTGTTACACCAGTATCAGCCCAACAGTAATTATTTTGGAGACCAACTACCTGATACGAGTGTGCAGGAGATACGGATGTTGTACCGCTATCGTCTGTGGCGTCAACTGCATAATACACCGTGCTGCCCGGTGATTGACCGGGTATCGTCGCTTGCCATACATTACCTCCAAGGTGTGACATTGGAAGGTCGATGGTATCAGTTTTACCCTTATACACGAGAACCTTTAGATGGGCGGAGGCAACCGCCCTATCATCTGTAATTGTTGCTTGGACGGTCTGCAGGGTTGTCTCCATTGTCCAGTTGAGACGAGCCATGTTTGTGATTCTCGGTGGTGTATTGCTCAACGGATACATCGAAAACCAGATGTTGAGAGAGATACCTTCTGATATGTGGTGCCATTGCTCAGTTGGATCCTTCCCCAAAATCCTCCATCCCTTCACTGGCGGTCCCGGTGGATTAGCAATGATGCTTTTCTCCTCGTGTTCGTAGAATTTCATGAAATAGGGGGCAGGAATACCCATATCCATCAATGTATAAAAGCTCGCAGAAAACTCGGTTTCTAAATCGTTTGTGTGTCCGGAAGGACCATGTACCTTAATTGCGACAAATAATGACTCACCTGCTGTAACAGGCACCATTAATCCGACTTCGCCAGGTAGTACAATCTCGTTCACTGCATTTGGTGTTACTGTCATCGGATATCCGCCAAATCCCCATTGCTCATCACCGAGATGATAGAAAGAGGGTGTCGCTCCGCCTATTGTAGAGTGCCATGTAGTATCTGTCGCCTCATCAAGGAAAGCCGCAATTTCTTGGTCTGCATCATTAGTGTTATGGAAGTATCCCCAGTTGACTGCATGACCTATCGAATCTGCAACGTACGAGTGTTCACCGATTCGAGACTTTAAAATACGTACAATGACCTTATTGTCCAATGCACCAACGTTGCCCATCTTGAAGTACAGCGTATGAAGTAGGCCGTTTGCCGGTGCGATGAATACTTGTCCCATCACGTCTTTATGGTGCGCTGGTACCATTACGGTCGTCGGATACATTCCCGTATCAGCACCGAAGATGTAGCTTTGTGCATTTACATTCTGTGTAACTAGAAGTAATGCAGCAAGGAAAAAGAAACAGTGTTTCATGATAAACATTCCTTTCGTTGGAAAGAAAAATGATTTAAAATAAATTTATTTCACAAGTAACATCTTTTTAACGTTGGAATACAAAATCCCTTTTCCATCTATATCCTCAGCGTTGATGCGATAATGGTAAACACCCGAAGGTAAGCCGGTGCCGTCGAATTGTATGTCGTTGGATCCTTCACCATACCATTCCTTTTCTGCAAGCGATCCAATTTCTTGTCCGAGTGTGTTGTAAATTTTAACGGTAACAAATGCCTCACTTGCAAGCTCAAACTCTATCGTTGTTGTTGGGTTGAACGGATTTGGATAATTTTGCTCAAGACTAAATTTCTTCGGTAGACCTTTTTCATCGTTAACCGAAACAAAAAGGTCAACATTGAACTTACGTTTCTCACTGAATGGTCCCCAGCCCGCAGCATTCTTTGCCTTCACCCTCCACCAATATGATTGACCGTTAACAAGGTTGCGAGTGAGGTATGATGAATCTATCAAGGAAGAATCAATTATTCGATTAATTGTAAACAATGAATCCGTTGCCTTCTCGTACCAATAAGCAACGATGGCGGGAGTTCCCTTTTGCCAAACGCAGTTTACGCTATCGGCGTTTACAGTTGCTCCGTTTAGCGGTTTCACAAGTACAACCTGATTTGGTATTTGTACTATAGTCGTGAAACTCCATGCTTCTGACCAATCACTAATACCACCTACATTCTTCGCTTGCACATGCCAATAGTACAATGTGTTATTAAGCAATGGTCCAACCTGCCTTGATGTGTCCGTTATTGTCGAGTCATCATAAACTATTATCGTGAATGCTGAGTTTGTCGCTACCTGTAGTCGGTACAAACTTGCATCAACAGAGGTATTCCATTTCAATGTCAGAGTGATTGGCTGATTGATTGCTCCATTGGCTGGAGAAACAAGATTAGGAGTTGATTGCGCTGCAACGATTGTGGTAAACTTCCAAACTTCAGACCATGGGCTTGTGCCACCCGTGTTCTTTGCATTTACTCGCCAGTAGTATTTCATTTTGTTCGACAATGGACCGACTTGCCGTGTAGTGTCTATGAGTGTTGAATCATTGACGATGAATGATCCGAACAATGAATCTGTTGACAATTGTAAGCGATACGTCTCTGCACCAGTAGAAAAATTCCACCGCAATGTCAAAGTAGTTGGAAGGTTAACTGCATCGTTTGATGGATATTGCATACTCGGTACTTCGGGTGGCGGTATTCCGTTGGAAACGATTTGATCTTCACCATAAAATGTACCACTGTTGGTCTGAGCAACAGCTCGGAAGTGAATGCGTGTGTTTGGTGGTAAAGTACTTGGATCGAATTGTGAAGAAACATTCATACTTGTTCCGTCAGGAACGATTTGTGGAATTGTCGATGTTCCATATAGTTTGGTCGGTCCATACTCAAACCACGTTGTCGTTCCTGCTGTGCCAGCTAATGCAGAATTCGTAGAAACAGCTCCACCAGAAGGAGCGTGCACTATTCCCTGAAAACCGCCGCTTGCTAATCCATATGTGGAAACTACCGGAAGCGAGGTTCCAGGTAATGGACCTGTTGTAACGATACGTAGATACCAAATTTTCATACTTGGATTTCCTGGATAGCTGTTTCTTGTATACGATGTTTGTGCTTTCATATCGATATCTATCGATATGCCCTCAATATTCGAAATCATTCGAACCGAACCACTATAATACGAATTGAGATTGGGCCACGAAAAAGTCATTGGAAAAAGAACATGATCGGTTTCGTCGAGCACTATGCCAATCCGATACGTATCTGCCTGTGTGGGACTTACATAGGGTCGGAGATCGAGAATTGTATTCCCATCAACAGTACGGAACATTGGCATACCGCCCCCAGGTGGAAAAGGAGGATACTCAATCTCACCTAATGAAAGATCTATTCCTTTTGTGGCACTCGGATGGATACCAAAGTTTAAGCCGTATGACTGGATATTGTTTTCGTTGATATTAAGTTGTATCGAAAGAGTCGGGTTGTCGAGTGGGTTTGCTGCCTCACCGATTTGCATTGCAAGAATTACAACAGCAGTAAAAATAAAAACCAATCTAAAACATGTACCGAAGTATTTCATAGAAATCTCCTTTCAGGAAATTATTGAATAAAAACGATTAAGTACATTAATGGAATTCAGTGTAATATTATAAAAATAAATTGGAATGTCAAGAGAAAAACACATAAATATTAGGTTGACTATTTTTCCCTTATTTTGTTTGTTTTTTAGCTTTTAGAGGATGTCACATCGGTTTGTTTGGTAATATCTCATTCATCGAACCGGTTCGATACCCCTGTAAATCAAGTGTCACATAAGTGAAGCCAAGACGTTTGATATCTGCAACAATTTTATTGCGGAGATTGGAATCCATGAGCCGAGGTATTTCTTCAGTCCCAACTTCGATGCGGGCAGTTTTTGAATCGTGGTAACGGACGCGATAGTAACGAAAACCTAAATTGTGCAACATAATCTCGGCAGCATCTATTTGTTGAAGTGCTTCTTTGGTTATTGCAGTTCCATAAGGAAATCGTGATGACAGGCAAGCGAATGAACCTTTATCCCATGTGGGTAATCCTAATTGCTTAGAAAGTTCTCGTACATCTGCCTTACTTAATCCGGCTTCAAGAAGCGGGGAGCAAACATTTTGTTCTTTTTTAGCTTTCATACCTGGGCGAAAATCTGAAAGATCGTCAGTTATCGAACCATCGGCAATCCGCTGAATTCCTTTTTGTTGTGCAACTTGATGAAGTTTGGTAAATAATTCCGTTTTACAAAAATAGCATCGATCAACTGGATTTTCTTTAAATTTAAGATTATCTGTTTCTTCGGTTTTGATTTCTGCCCACTCAGCTCCGATAGAGCGTGCAAACTGAATAGCTTCCTCATATTCGCTTATCGGATAAGTATCCGATCTGCCAATGACTGCTAATACATTCTTTCCTAATACATCAACAGCCACCTTAAGAAGTAAAGTACTATCAACACCTCCGGAGTATGCGATAATCAAACTTCCGAGGTCTTTCAGAATAGTTTTAAGTCGTGAGTATTTTGATTCAAGTTCAGGATTCATGAGATTCGGTTAGTCCGCTCTACGAGTCATAGACCTTAAGCGAATTGTGCTGATAGAAGATGGTAAAAAATAGAACGAATTATTTATCTAAGAGAAGCTGTGTAAATTCTTTAATAGAATGGACACCTGGAAATTCTTGCTCGAAAAGTTTTCTTTTTTCCGGATCAAGCTTGAATGAAGTTTTTAGAGATTCTACGGCGTCATATGTTTTACGCATGAGGAATAATACTTTTGCCCGCGTGTAATAGGGATCAGCCCAGTTTGGCTTCAGCTCGATGCATTTATTGAATGCTTTAAGTGCTTCATTGTAATAACCATATTCAAGCAAAGTCTCACCCAAATTGAACCATGCATCCATATTCGTCGGATCGAAGCGGACAGTCATTTTGTAACTGTAAAGTGCCTCGCGCCATTTGCCTAAATTATAGGCAGCATCTGCTTTTGCGTACCAAATTTCCGGATAATTTCGGCATAAGGCGATTGCGTCGTTGTAATCATTATATGCCTTTTTATAATCTTCAAGCGAATCGTAGCAGCTTCCCCGGCTGTAGAAAGATTCATAGTGCTGCGGATTGTATTTTAATGCTTGAGTGAAGCATGCGATTGCTTCTTTGTACATTCCTAATTCTTCATAAGCATTTCCTAAATTGTGCCAGGCAGGCACATCGCGTTCGTCGAGGCGGATTGTTTCACGATAACATTCAATAGCATCGAAAAGTCTTCCCATATTTGCGTAACTGTTCCCTTTGTTGTACCATGCCGGAGGGAATTCTTCCTTTATTGCCAATGCCATATCATAACTTTCAATCGCTTTACCAAACTGACGTTGGCGGTTCAGAACGATACCGCGATTGTACCAGGCATAATGGTTATATGGTTCCAGGTTAAGATGTTTGTTGTAACATTCAACCGCCTCGTCTAATTTTTCCATACAATCGTAACAATAGCCGAGTTCGTAAAGCGCTTCTTTGTGATTAGAATTACTATCGAGAATGGAGCGATAAATTTGAGCGGCATCTTCGAAGCGGTTCATCTTTTCAAAAACGAGGGCTTTCATAAGTAATGCATCATCATTACTCATGTCTATCTCGATCGCTTTATCGTACCATGCAAGAGCTTCTTCGAACTTTCCTAAATTCTCTGAGGCATAACCAAAGCCCAGGAAAATTTCAGGGTCATTCGGATTGAGGTTTTGTGCCTTCTCGAAACATTCGAGCGCTTCTTTATATTTTTGAAGATGATTGAGAATTATACCTTTCCGCAGCCACACCTCGGCGCTGAAAGGAAGCTGCTCCACTAAACGATTTATGAGTGGAAGTGCGTCTTCGTATTTATGTTTTTCAAAAAGATAGTTGACAATCGCTTCCAGATCGTTAGCGTTGGTTATTTTTCCATTGTTAATCTCAGCAGATAATTTTTTAATCTCTTCTTCATTTTCAGAGCGACCCGTCGGGTCGTTTTGCTCGTCATCGTATTTTCCAAATTCTAAGTCGTCCATAAGTATCCTCTAATGTCAAATATAAAGAAAATTAATTAGAAGTCAAGTTTTTTGTAAAAATATAGTATAATCCTAAAGTACATGAAGTTGAACATAAAAACAAGAAAATGCTTATATTATTCAACAATTTAATATTATCATCGGAGATACTATAATGACAGTTGACCAAATCCTGAAAATATTTAAACAAACAGATGCGTTATTGGAAGGGCATTTCCAGTTAACCTCAGGTCTGCACAGCCCACAATATTTCCAGTGTGCGAAAGTTTTACAATATCCTCAACATATGGAAGATTTATGTGGAATTATTGCCGAAAACTTCCGTAAAACTCCAATAGATACCGTGATTTCGCCCGCGTTAGGTGGAATCGTGGTTGGACAGGAAGTTGGCAGACAATTGAGAGTGAGAACAATGTTTGCCGAACGTAAAGAGGGAACTCTTCAATTGAGGCGTGGATTCGAGATTGCACGGGGGGAAAGGGTACTCGTTTGCGAAGATGTTACCACAACCGGTGGTTCAGCACAAGAGGTTATTAGGATAGTGAATCAATATGACGGCATTGTAGCTGGTGTGGGAACAATCGTAGATCGCAGCAATGGAAAAGTTATTTTTGATGTACCTGAACAGTTTGCCGTCCTGAAGTTCGATGTCATTACTTATAAACCGGAAGATTGCCCGTTGTGCAAACAAAACATTCCAATTTTTAAACCCGGAAGTCGAATAAACAAATAGAGTGAACATATGTTTGAAAGTAAATTTTTTAATCAGGTCATAGTAACGTTACTGATAATAATTGCGTCATGGATTGCCGGCAAGCTGATAAAGTTTTTATTAAACGTTTTCGGGAAAAAGATACTGACGAAAACAAAAACAACGCTTGATGATAAAATCATCGATGTTCTGCGCCAGAATGCAACACTAATTTGTGTAATTATCGGAATTTATATTGGACTCGAGCATGTAAGTAAAATTTCCACGCCCGAAGAATTCATGCTGAACCAAATTTTATATTACCTACAAATCGCAATATTCATAATAATTGTTCTTGCTGTCGCACGATTAATAAGCCGACTCATAGAGGCAACGTTCGTTTGGTATATGGATGAAGTTTCGCTCAAGACGCAGAGCAACATAACCGCAACGATTGCACCGCTTACTAACAAAATTATTAGCATCGTAATATTCCTTGCCGGGGCGATGATTATTTTAGAGCATTTCGGCGTGAGTATCGGAAGTTTGCTCGTATCTTTGGGCGTGGGTTCCCTGGCTATTGCACTCGCAGCACAAGACACACTTGCCAACATGATTGCCGGTTTTGTTATTATGATCGACAGACCGTATCGAATTGGTGATAGGATTCAACTCCCTTCCGGAGAAACCGGCGATGTTACTCAAATCGGTTTAAGAAGCACTCACATTTTAAACTTCGACAATAATCATGTTGTTGTGCCAAACGCCGAAATGATAAAATCCCGTCTCATTAATTATTCGTATCCACAACAGGCAATACGGGCATTTGTGGATGTAGGCGTGAAGTATGGTACTGATATTTCAAAAGCGAGAAAGATACTGCTTGAACTTGCGGATAACCATCCGGACTTAATGAAAGACCCCCCACCCGAAGTTTTTTTAATAGATTTCGGTCAATCTGCCGTAATTCTCCGTTTGAATATGCGTACGGACGACTTCAAGAAAAAGTGGTTCGTAGAAACATTAATCCGGGAACAAATTTATAAAGCATTCTCAGATGCCGGTATAACAATTCCTCTCACTCAACATGTTGTTCATATGGTAAGTCGGGATGAAGTTAAAACTTCTTAACAGGAAAGTTGTTTACAGAGGAAGAGTATTTAATACAATTGTTGATGACGTCGAGTACGTATCGGGAAACCGCTCGATACGCGAAGTTGCCGAACATTCAGGCGGGGCAGTAGTATTAGCAGTGTTTCCGAACGAAGATATCATATTAATAAATCAACATCGGTATCCGCTTGATAAATTTATATGGGAATTACCGGCGGGAAAGTTAGATAAGAATGAAGATCCATTGCAGTGTGCCAAACGGGAATTGGATGAAGAAACTGGCTATCAGGCAAAGCGATGGAGCAAATTAACTTCGATCTATACAACGCCCGGTTTTTGCAGCGAGATTCTCCATACCTTCATAGCATCAGATTTGTCTCAATCGCCCGGGGGCAGAAAATTAGAAGAAGGAGAAGAGACAATGACAATGAAAATTGTTCCATTGGCTGAGGCAGTGAAAATGATTGAACGACAAGATATACTCGACAGCAAAACTATATGTGGAATTCTTCTCGGTGAACGTATTTTAAGAACTCAAAAATAATATTAATCCCAAATCCCAAATCCCACATCAAATATCAAAACATGAACCCAGTTGAAATTATTCGTAAGAAACGCAACGGAAGCAAATTAGACCGACAAGAAATAGAATTTTTTATTAATGGTTATCTTCGTGGCAGTGTTTCAGATTATCAGATGTCGGCATTTCTAATGGCTGTGTATTTTCAGAAGATGGATTTTGAGGAAACGGCTGTACTTACAGATGTCATGGTACATTCGGGCGTGGTTGTTGATTTATCGTCCATTGAGGGAGTGAAAGTTGATAAACATTCTACGGGTGGAGTCGGTGATAAGGTTTCACTCATTCTTGCTCCAATGGTAGCCGCATGCGGTGTACCGGTACCGATGATCTCTGGTCGAGGGCTTGGTCATACAGGTGGAACTCTCGATAAACTTGAATCTATTCCCGGTTTCAAGACGAATCTTTCTATCGATGATTATAAAAAAAATATCTCACAAATTAATCTTGTTATGATCGGTCAAACGGATGAGATTGCCCCTGCTGATAGAAAATTATATGCGCTGAGAGATGTTACTGGAACAGTCGAAAGCATCCCGCTGATAGCTGCGAGTATCATGAGCAAGAAGATTGCCGAAGGGATTGATGCTTTAGTGCTTGACGTTAAAACAGGCCGCGGTGCCTTCATGCAATCAGAGTCGGATGCGATAGAGCTTGCAAAAAATCTGATTCAAATTGGAAAAATATTCGGTAAGAAGACTATTGCATTATTAACGGATATGAACCAGCCGCTCGGGTATGCGGTTGGTAATTGGTGTGAAGTTGTTGAATGTATCGAGTGTTTGCAGGGTAAGAATGTCCCTGACTTGATGGAAGTTACATACGCTCTCGGTGGGGGAATGCTTATGTTAGCTGGTACTGCACAAACAGTTGAGGAGGGAATTTCAATGTGTCGGGAAGTTATTAAATCGGGCAAAGCTTTCGAAAAATTTAATGATCTCGTTAAGATGCAGGAAGGGGACATTTCTTATATCAAAAACCCGGAGAAATATCCTAAGAGCAAGTTCACAAAAGAAATTAAAAGTACTTCAAGCGGTTATATCGGTCATATTGATGCATTGGAGATAGGATTTATAAGTGTGATGCTTGGAGCGGGAAGAATGAAAGTCGAGGATAAAATCGACCCCAAAGCAGGTATCGTTCTTGCGAAAAAAATTGGTGATTTTGTTGAAAATGGTGAAATTCTTGCAAAAATATTTACTGACCGCGGTGAGATTATGGATACTGCTGTAAACCGTTTAGAAAAAGCATACCAGATCGCCTCAGAGCCACCGGTATTTCAGCCGTTAATTCATGGTATGATTTGAATTCCAATTTAATTTTGTTACTTTTATATGTAAATAGTGGAGAAGGAATGTGTTGGTAAAACAGATAATTCACATATATTTTTTTAAAAAATAATTAAGGAGCTTATATGCCATTACCACAAAAAAACAATCAGATAATTTCGCTTGATGAAGCGAGCAAATTAACAAGTAAGTACAGAGCGGAGTCAAAAACCGATGCAATCAAAGGCGGATTGTTCTGGAAAGAGTATCTCCAAAAACTTCTCGACCAACCTGGTTGCGTTGCGATGAGGTATTATTATGCAGTTGATAACGATGGAAAAAACACCATAGTGCTTACAGGTGTTAATTCCAATGGCGATGATATAACTGAAGGTGTGTTATTGGAATTGGCCCCATGGTGTCCACCATGGTGTCCTTCTAATAAAGACTTAATCAGTTAACGACATCTGATGGATACGATTATAACTCTATGCTCTCCGTGCTCAGTTTTTATTCCTCTTTTATTTGGTATTCTTCGGTACGGTAAACTTGAGAAAGATCTGAGAATCGTTGTGATATTCCTTGGATTTGAAACATTATTCCTAATATCTGCTGCAACAACTGTTTTAATGGGTTATCGAAATCTGTGGACGATACATTTTTATACTATCATCGAATACATTTTTCTAATTGCTATTTTCTCCCAATGGCAAAGAAATTTGCTTATCCGACGTTTAATGTTTTTTAGTATTCCATTAATTATCGTAATCGCTATTTTTGATATATCTCAATTAGAAAACCTAAACATGTTTAATGTTTTTACTAGACCTATCTCCAGCATCTTGATGATAAGTGTTCTCGGAATAACGCTATTTGAATTGAACAAGGGAAGTGCTGCTCCAATATCAAGAAATCCACGTTTCTGGATTATTCCTCCGGTATTTATTTCAACTACTACGGGAGTACTTATTTTCGCTGTTGGAAATTATTTATGGCTGAACTTTCCCACAACCTTTTCTGATATTTATAGGATTATGTTATTCATTGGTATACTTTCTAACTTTTTTTATTTAGGAGTTTTCTTGTGCCCGAGCCAACAACAGACCTCTGGTGGTTAATAATCATTGGTACTATAGCTCTTTTGCTGATAGGCAGCTTTTTTATAATGACAGTTTTGTTCAGTCAGAAGCGCTTTATCAAATCACAGCGTGAGAAATTGGAGATACTCGAGAAAAACCAACGCGATATGCAAGTGTCTCGCGACCAACTTCGCAAGCTGACAGCTCACCTTGAATCTATAAGGGAAGAGGAGCGCACAAACATTGCACGTGAAATTCATGATGAGCTTGGGCAGTTGATGACAGTAATCAAGATGGACGTATCACTCTTGAAACGTAAGATTCAAACAAAAGAGAAAATTTTGAATATTTCTGAGACTGCAAAAGACTTACAATCGATTTCGGCACTTGCAGATACGACAATTCAATCTATACGCAGAATTGCCACAGCCCTAAGACCGGAGATTTTAGATGAGTTAGGATTAATAGATGCAATTGGATGGGAAACTAATATGTTTCAGAGCCGAACCGGCGTTAAAAGCGATTTTGTAACAAATCTCGAGAAGATCGATCTTGGACGGGATCGCTCGACAGCAGTATTCCGAATATTACAAGAAACTCTCACTAATGTCGCCCGCCACGCCTATGCAAGTGAGGTTTGCGTAATGCTTGATCGGGAAGCAAATGATTTGATTTTGAAAGTTCAGGATAATGGCAAAGGAATAACTGAGACTGAGCTATCAAGGGAAAGATCGCTCGGACTTCTGGGGATGAGGGAGCGAGCTTTATTTTTAGGAGGAGAAATTAATATTTTTGGTGATCATGGTAAGGGAACTTTAGTTACCGCCCGGGTTCCAATCAAAAATCCTTGAGCAGATTTTAATTATGATAAAAATTCTCATAGCAGACGATCATCCTTTGATACGTGAAGGACTTAAGAAAACATTAAAGGAAGAGACAGATATGAAGGTAGTCTGTGAAGCGAAAAATGGCAGCGAAGTTCTTGATCTGATCAACAAGAATAAAGTTGATGTCATCGTAATGGATTTATCCATGCCCGGTCTCAGCGGACTTGAAACAATGAAAGAATTAAAAAAGCAATCATCCGATCTTCCCGTTTTAATATTAAGCATGCATCCCGAAGAGCGTTTTGCGATACGTGCTTTGAAAGCGGGTGCATCTGGTTATCTAACTAAGGATAATGCTCCTCAAGGATTAGCAGAAGCAATTCGTAAAGTAGTAAGGGGAGGGAGGTATATTACACCTTCACTTGCCGAGAAATTATCTTTTGAGATAGAGACAAATTGTAAAAAACAACCGCACGAATTATTATCTGATAGGGAATTTCAAATATTTTGTCTTATCGCATCGGGGAAATCCATCAAGGAAATTTCAGATATGTTATTTTTAAGTATCAATACAGTTAATACCTATCGTGTTCGTATTCTGGAAAAGATGAATATGAAAACAAATATTGAAATCACTCATCATGCTATCCGACATCATTTGATTGATTAAACTCCATCGTTATCATTCAATTTCCCTCAATTGGATAAATAGCGATTTTTTACTACTTTTGGCATATATCTAATTTTTGTAGCATAAAATGTGACAAAAAAATCACATTTTATGCTATACCCAATAAATTAATACCTTTGTATATTACTATTGCACAATGATAAATCCGTTCTCGGGCTTGGATAGAACTTATGTATGGATTAGGGTTTCTATTCGAGCCCGGGGGGATAATTAAAAAGAAAGTTACTATGAAGATTTTAATTGCAGATAGTTCAGAAATGGTATGTCAACGATTACTCGCCATGCTTCATAACGTTGAAGGAATCGAGGGAATCCAAAAAGCACATACTATTCACGAATTATTTATCCTCATTAAACTCTTTAATCCTGATGTCGTGATGGTTGATGTACAAATGTTAGGTATGGGTGGATTAGAAATAGTGAAACGCATCCACCAAGTTGTGCCTGTAACAATTTTATTAGCCAATAACCATATCTTGCACTACCGAAAAAGATTCAAAGCCGTTGGTGCTGATTTCTTACTAGATAAAACTGCTGATTTTGAACAAATCATTTCTTTGTTGAATAATATTTCTTTTCAGAAGGTGGCATAATCAGGCGAAGGAGGTTTTGAAACCGTACGGGGAGGTTCCTCGTATGGGGGCTGTGAAACGTGAAGAGAGACGGTAGGTCTCTCTTTGCGTTTAATTATTTATTTAATCATTTTTTCATTGTCTCATTAATTCAATGGATCAATCAACAAATGAAACAATCTAAACTAAGGAGTTATACACTATGAAAATATTAGTTATCAGTTTTTTATTAACGGTGATATTATTAAACACTTCACTTGCACAACCTGCCCGCGCGGTAGGCGGGGATACACTCTACCAAGCCGACTGCGGAATAGTGTGGGAAGAGCCGATATTACTCTCTGATACAGCATTTGATGCCCACTCGCCTAAGATTGCTCTCTCAGGCGACGATAATGTACATATTGTTTGGCAAGGGGGCGGAATGAAACTTCCCTACATTCAGAGTGATAATAGTGGCATATCATTCTTACCAGTACGAGATCTTCTAATTGATAGCCTATACAGACCAGGAATAGGGCATACACCTTTCATCGTAACCAGCGGAATGCGTGTGTATGTATTTTTCATCCATGCTTGGGGCATTGGTGATTCTCCGGTAACAATGATGGTTAGCAAGAATTCAGGAGTTAACTGGGAATTTATTCAATATATTAGCTCTGATACAACAGGGTTGGTATCATCTGTTGCAATATATCGAGATACTATCTCGATAATCTATCCAACTTACCCCGGATGGCGTCATATCCTCCGCTCAACCGATGCCGGCGAAACGTGGACGAAGACGAGTGAAGACCTGAGTGTATACTCACAAATTGCATTAACGTCCTCTGCTTTACACTTGGTGTACTACCGTGGTATCAACTCTTCTGCCGAAGTTGAATATCGTATATCACACGATTTAGGAGACACATGGTCTCAAACAGCAATACTTTCAGAAATAGATGGATATTGGTCTGATATGCCCATCATTTCATCCGATGGCGACTCCTCATTACTTGTCGCATGGCGTGATACCAAATATGGATGTCTTGGTGTTCTTGGCTGCAGTATTGAAAGCCGCACTGGAATTGTTTCTGCTACTCAAGATAGTACAATATGGGGAGAAGCAGAGTTGCTTACAGAAAAACCACGCGGATTTCGAGTTGAAGCGTCTTTAATCAATGGAATGCGAGCAGTGGGCTGGGTGGACGAAGTAACAGCGAATGATACTTTTCACGTCGTTACCCGTGTTAGCAAACGAAACTCCACTGGGTGGTGTCCCATAATTGATCACACCCCAGATATACAGAAAGCTTTGTATCCTGTAGTTGCATTGTCCAGTAAAGGCATACACATAGTTTGGGTTCAACTGATAGGAGAAAGAATTGCCGTTTTCTATCGGCGGGGGGTTTTTAAAACAACTAATGTGAAAGATGATAAAAATGTTCTGCCGACTGAAGTTTCACTAAGTCAGAATTATCCCAATCCTTTCAACCCGAAAACCAGTATCAGATTTCAGATTCCAGATTTCAGATTTGTTTCGTTGAAAGTATATGATGTATTCGGAAGAGAAGTAGCAATACTGGTGAACGAGAAAATAGAAGCAGGAGAGCATGAAGTGGAATGGAATTCAAGTAACATCGCCAGTGGAGTGTGTTTTTATCGTCTGTTAGCTACAGATTCACATGGTAAGACGATAATGCAGACAAAAAAAATGGTGATAATCAGATAGAGAACGCTTTGAAACGTTCAATAAAATTAACAGTAAAAAAAACAATTGAAAGGAATTCATCAAACTTGAGTAAAGATTTCTTAGTGCAGCCCGACCCCGCCATTCGGCGGGCAAGCCTGCCAGAGTTCTGTTTGGTATAGCGGAACAGGTCGGAACAAAAATAGTCAGAGGCGATGGGACTCTGTAACGAAATTCACCATCGCCCCTAAGCGGTGCATGGGGGTAGAAACAGAAAAACTGTCGCCCCCACGCACCTGAAATGTACAAAATAATTTTATTCCAGAAAAGGAACTTATTATGTCACACAAAATATTTTACTTCGGAGTGGTGCTGCTTTTAGTAATATTCTTGATGCAAGCATCCGCTCAAAACTGGGTCTCATTAAACGGACCTCAGATTACAAAGAACGTAAAAGATATCAGCGTTGTACAAACAGGTACTAAAGCCGGAGATGTCTGGTATATTGCAGAGAACGATTATGTTCAGAAATCAACCAATGGTGGAACAGGTTGGTTTGTAACTGCCACACCATACTTGGCACCTTCACTTGTGCTCGTCAAACCAAATGATGTGGCAAGGATTATTGTAACAAAGAATACTGAGTTGAAGTACAGTACAGATGGGGGCACAAACTGGCTTCAAGGTATTATTGATCCCAACCTCATCCCATTGCGACTTGTTGCAGCGGTGAACGACCCCATGAAGATGGTGCTTGGAAGGAGATATAATGTTACAGGTACAATCACCATCTGGTGGAGCCAACTTGGCGGCAGCGACTGGAATCCGGTGCCGGGTTTCAATGCAGAAACAGACATCAACGATTTCTCAGCAATTCCAAATAATACATCAGGTTGGCCTGCCGGTACCATTTGGGCATGTGGCTCAGCACCTCCCCCACCGGGCGGTCAACCGCAAGGCAATACAGCTCAATCGCTATCCACCAATGCAGGATTGTGGTTTTCGGAGACATACGGTCAGATATGGACAGCGTACCCACACGGAAATAAAAATCTACAGTCGGTTGCCATCGTTCCTCGTAATCTACCTACATATTATCACCTCTACTTTGCAGAGAATATAGCAGGTGGGAACGATATTTTGTGGAAAGACATAAATCGTTCTACTCCAAGTCTTGCCGCAAATATATTCTCAAGTGTTGCTGAGATCCGCATGGTTCGCTACAACAAGAACAACAACACGATCTTCCTCGCGACGAACGATGGCGTGTACCGCTCCACAGATGCTGCCGGAATCGATGAAGGCGGAACGTGGACGAAGATGACGGGGCTTACAGATCTCAATGTGAAAACAATCGCTGTCGCAGGAAGCAACACTGTGTTTGCCGGCACGGCAAACTCAATCTACAAGTCAACCAACAACGGCGATACGTGGGTGAATGTTGGAGAGATGAATAAACTTCCACACACGCTCAGTCGGTGAGCAAGAGCAATGAGGTTCGATTCCTCGGTGCGGAACAAAACAATGACAAATTTGCTTTTTTCGTTTTTTTTGTATATTTGCAGCAAGCAATAAGTAATAAGAAAAACAATTAATGGAGAATTTATGCGGTTGATTTTAGTTTTCTTTTTATATTTTGTGTTATCGACTCTGCAGGTGTTTAGCCAGGATACCACCTGCGGCATAGTGTGGGAGCCGGCGATACAACTAACCAACACCTCATACAGTGCTTATATGCCAAAGATTGCATTAAGTGGAGATGATACAATACATGTAACATGGGTAGAAGATTTTTCAAAACATAGATTGCCTTATGCTAGATGTATTAATGGTGTTTGGGAACCTGTAATTGACTTGATCAAAGATACACTAACATATCCGTATAGATTTTGGAGTAATCTAATAGTAACACAAAATCAAAGTGTTTATTTGTTTTCAGCAGGTGAACCTACTTCTCAGATAACATCACCCAGAGAAATTCGAATGCATAAAAGTACTGATGCCGGAACATCCTGGTCTTCACCTTATGTTATAGGTAGTGATTCCTCAAATGGTTTATTTTCAGTAAGTTTATACAATGACACTATTACAGTTGTTTATGCACCTTGGAAGAGTGGCTATTCAAAAAGACCTATGATGGTTGTTTCCACAAACGCCGGAGAAACTTGGGAGAAACGACCCGATACACTTGATGGTTCGACACGAACAGCGTTAACACCGGGAACGCTGCATTTAGTACGGGATGTGTTTGTTAATGGCGCACAGGAAAAACTCTATATGAGAAGCTTCGATTTAGGCAATACATGGGTTGATAAGGAAACACTCTCGACTGTGGATGGAAAATTCTCGCATGAACATTGCATTGCAGTTAATTTTTCTTTAAAGGGATCACATTTATTTGTTTCCTGGCGAGATGCGACAGCTTGTGCTGGCATGGTTGGTTGCACAATTATGTCGCGGGAAAGTTATCGTAATGGAAATGAATGGAACTCACAACTCCCTCTCACGGAAGAACCACGCGGCTATGATCCGGATGCAGCTATTAGCGATGATGATAAAACAGTTGTAGCATGGACAAGTGAGCTGGTATTTGTAAGCGATCATGTTGTTACACGAGTTCGTAAACATCCCGATAGTTCTTGGTCTTCGATAGTTGATCATACACCAATATCTAGAGTTGGTGGACTACAAAAAGTTGCTATTACAAAGAAAGCAGTACACCTTGTTTGGACACAGAGTGTTGGTGAGGGTTCGGACGAAAAATTTTGCATTTTCTACCGTCGCGGTGTATTTCTTACTACCGGTGCGAAGGAAGAAAAGAATGTTATCCCTGATGGATTTTCACTCAGCCAGAATTATCCAAACCCGTTCAATCCAAGCACAAAAATCAAGTACGAAGTACAAAGTACAGAGTATTTTAGTATAAAAGTGTATGATGTGTTTGGGAGAGAGGTGGCAACATTGGTTAACGAGAAAAAGCAGCCGGGTGAATATGAGGTTGAGTGGATCGCGGACGGATTTGCAAGCGGAGTATATTACTATCGATTTACGATTTATGATTCAGGATTCAAGTTGCGTACGGAAACGAAGAAAGCGATTTTGATGAAGTAAGAAGACAATAAAAGATTACAGATTTCAGATTACAGAATTTAATACACAAAGAAACATCTGAATTAGTACAAAATACTCGATCACGATATCACAATTGAAAAATTAGTTCCGTTAGGAACGAAATGTTTGTAGAAATGAAAATAGAAAAAAAGTTGAAGCTCCCTCGGAGCGATATGTAAAATTGAATGATTGGAAAGATTGGAATCATTATAAAGATTGAAGAATTTAATCATTGACTCATTGAAACATTGAATCAATAATAACTTGAAAGGATAAAAGACAAAAAATGAGAATGTTAATTAACGAAAACAATAACCTCGGAGAAAAAGGAAAGCAGGTGTCCCACAGTTCGTACCACTCAAAGGACAAACGGAGACACCCACTACCCAGACCCGATTAGTCGGGGCTTTTGACGTGAGTTATGTCGCCTTGTCAGCTAACATAACAGCGGTCATCTCCAATTTTAAAATAAATTCATTAAATAACTATTGTTTAACAATATTTTGGAGAAACAAAAATGAAAAACGTAACAAAACATATTACCCTTTTTGCTATCGTGCTATTTTGCTCTTTTGCAATCTCGACAGCACAAACGTGGACATCATTAAACGGTCCGCAGATAGCAAAGAACGTAAAAGATATCTCTTTAAGCGGTGATGTTGTTTACATCGCAGAGAACGATTATCTTTTAAAATCAACAAACGGTGGGACGGCATGGAAAGGAACCACAGCGAACTTTACTACACCATCGGTTGTCCAATGTATACCGGATAATTCAAATATAGTTATCGCAGGTCGGCAAAATTTCTTTAAACGTTCGATAAATGGTGGAGAAACCTGGATTGATGTTACATAATCACCTCCAATTACTACCAATCTCACACCACTTCGTCTTTCTGCATCGCCAGTGACTACAAGCAACATGTTTCTTGGTCGGAAGTATCATGCATCGACTCCATCGATTTGGAGAAGTATAAATAGCAATGGCGCTATTTGGGATCCGTGCGATAATTTTCGAGATGAATTAGGGAATTATTACCAAACAGATATCTACGATGTAGCACCGTATCCTGTTCCAGGAGTCGGTCGTAATGATGAGTTATGGATATGCGGCTCCCACCCAACAGGTCAACAAGCATTACCAAAAAGTACAACATCGCCAGCTAACGAGCGTGGCATTTGGTACTCAACGAATGCCGGATTAAATTGGCAAGCGAAAACCATGGGAGGACATAACTTGCGCTCACTTGTAGTTATACATAAAGCTGACAATCCACACCTTATTACCGTGACAGATAATGGCGAAATATTTAGGTCGACTAACTACGGTGTTGATTGGTCACCCGTATACTCCACAAATAGTGTACCTATGATGATGCGGGTAAATAGAAATACAACCCCGAATACGGTCATCTTAACTACAAACAACGGCATTTACCGCTCAACTGATGAAGGAGCTAATTGGTCTACAGTGAACTCAGGATTAGGAACCGATCTTAATGTACAATCTATCTCTATCCAGACAAACAGTAATACTATCTTTGCAGGTACAGCAAACTCGCTCTACAAATCCACAGACAACGGCGATAGCTGGACAGAGGTTGGGAAGCAGGATGGAAAACTTCCACACACGCTTAGTCGGTGAGCAAGAGCAATGAGGTTCGAATCCTTGGTGCGGAACAAAACAATGACAAATTTGTTTTTTTCGTTTTTTTTTGTATATTCTTAGCAAGCAATAATTAATAAGAAAAACAATTAATGGAGAATTTATGAGGTTGATTTTAGTTTTCTTTTTATATTTTGTGTTTTCAACTCTGCAGGTGTTTAGCCAGGATACAACCTGCGGCATAGTGTGGGATGAGCCGATATTACTCTCTGATACAGCATTTGATGCCCACTCACCCAAGATTGCTCTCTCAGGTGATGAAATTGTACATATTGTTTGGTGGAGTGAAAAGCTATCTCTTAGATTGCCATATGCACGTTCCACTAACAGCGGACAGAGCTTCAATAGGGTTATAGACTTACTCTCCGATTCGCTCTCGTTTCCATTTCCATCAGCTTGGAACCATGTTGTTGCCAACAACTCTAATGTATATGTCTTTTTTGTTGGATCAACAGCAAGCAAAACCCCAATACGTGTGGTACTCAGCACTGATGCGGGCAGCACATGGAAACCTGTGCGGGATCTCAGCAGTGATTCGACCGGGTTGCTCAACTGTGTCACACTACATCGGGATACAATTGCCATCGTCTATGCAATTGGTTACCGTCGCATTCTCCGTTCAACCGACGCAGGCGAGACGTGGACGAAGACGAGTGAAGATTTAGACATTTTCACCAAAGTAGCACTAAGCTCCAATATGCTGCATGTTGTAATGCATACTGTTCCGACTAATTATGCAGAGATTGAATATCGTAATTCTACAGACCTTGGTGATACATGGAACCAAAAAACAATTATTTCAACCGTTGATAAATATTATTCTGATATTCCTTCAATTGCGGTGGATGATCGGGGAGACAGTTCATTAATATTAGTAGCATGGCGAGATACGAAATATGGGCATTACGGAGTCTTCGGGGCGAGCATCATTAGTAAGACTGGAACCGTAAAAAAAGATGAGACCAGCACAAGTTGGATGGAGGAGGAAATTTTAACAGTTTATCCTCGAGGATGGGAAGTCGAAACATCTGTTTTGAATGATATGCGTGCTGCAACTTGGAATGATGAATTTGCCGCAGACGATACATTCCATATTGTTACCCGCATCAGTAAACGACACTCCTCTGGGTGGTGTTCAATAAATGATCACACCCCCGATATTCAGAAAGCTCTGTATCCAGACATAGCATTGTCCCGTAAAGGCGTCCACATTGTATGGTCTCAAAAAGTAGCAGAGAGATTCGTAATTTTCTATCAACGTGGAGTTTTTACAACAACAGAAATAAAGGAAGAAGAAAACAATATTCCCGTTGGATATTCGCTCAGTCAGAATTATCCTAACCCATTCAACGCCACGACCAAGATACGATTCACGACTAACGAATCACAACTCACGACACTAAAGGTATATGATGTTTTTGGGAGAGAAGTAGTAACATTGGTGAACGAGAAAAAGCAGCCGGGTGAATATGAGGTTGAGTGGATCGCGGACGGATTTGCAAGCGGAGTGTATTTCTATCGATGCACGATTTATGATTCAGGATTCAAGTTGCGTACGGAAACGAAGAAAGCGATTTTGATGAA
>JASEHD010000049.1 GCA_030019075.1 Bacteroidota bacterium | reverse complement strand
CACTAATCGTGTTATCACTAAATGCCGGAACAATTCATCACCAACTGAGGCAAAACCAACATCATCAAATATTTTTCCGAAAACCATTTCAGGACCTACAACTCTTACCTGACTGGATGAAAGATTATTTAAAAAACGTTCAATTATTTTGTCGTTGTCATTTCCAAAATCAAACCCTGTTTGTCCAACTAATTCCGGTAGCATGGCATGCGCTTTTCGCCATAAACTATCAATCTGTTCATGCTCAGCAGATGAGCCGACTGTTTTTATTAATCGATACACCCCTGAACTCTTATCAATTATTTGTATGCTGACACTATTGCTTTTATTATGTTTTTTCCGTACAAACATTACTCAAATATAACGGGACACCCAACACAAAAGCAAAAACAAAGTTTCTAAATCATTTTAAAGGATTTTTAGGTTGGTTGCTCAACAGTGACGAAAACAGGAAGGATTTAAATGAATCTGTGAACAGCTTCTCCCATTCACTCCGTAGGATTATATGGTGTGAATCAATCGCACGATCGATTGCGAGGATTCCATCGAGATGGTCGATCTCGTGTTGAAGCAATTGTGATATATCCCCAGTTGCATGAATCGTTTTTCTAATACCGTTAATATTTTTGTATTCAACATCTACTGATACATTGCGTTTTACTTTGATCATCAGATCAGGGAACGAGAAACAATCATCCCATAATACCATAAGTTGTCGCGATTTCCGAACGATTATTGGATTGAGAAGAGCAAGAGGTTTATCTACGTTTAGGAAGATGATTTTTTTATTTACCCCAATCTGAGGTGCAGCGATACCCTTACCAAATCCATAAGTTGTCCGAAAGTTATCCAATGTTTCTTGTAAATCCTGCACAGTGTTTTTGGTCTGAGCATCGTTAAACTTTTTTACATTTTCACATTTTGTCCGAAGTATCGGATTCCCCAATAGCAAAATTTCTTTAATCGGCATTTATGCTCCTTAATACATTCAACCCAAAACACAATATCCAAAATCAAAAAAATCCATCAGCTCTCCTTACACGTCCTAACTTTTGACCGAGGAACCTCTCCCCTACTTCAGCAAATCGGTACGGAATATCACTCACATAAAATTGTATATTCGCTTTCATGCCGCTTGGATTACACAAATTCTGCTCGTTTAAAATTATTTCCACTTCGGCGGCTGTCGCATCACCAGAATCGATCAACGTAATATTATCATCAAAGACCGAACGAATATTTTTTCCCAAGATTGGATAATGAGTGCATCCAAGAACGAGTGTATCAATCTTCTGCAATCGTAAGGGGAAAAGATATTCTCGTGCAATTATCTCAGTTGCTTTATGATCTATCCACCCTTCCTCAGCAAGAGGAACGAATAACGGACAGGGCTGACTTATTACAACTATAGATGGATCTAATTGTTTTAAAGCATTCGTATACGCTTTGCTGTTAATTGTACCGATTGTTCCAATAACACCAATGCTCTTTTTTTTCGTTGCAACAACTGCGGCTTTTGCTCCCGGAACGATTACACCAACAACCGGGACTTTGGAGTGCTTTTGCACAATTTCTAAAGCTACGGATGAGACCGTATTACATGCAACAACGATAAGCTTCACATCGTGCTTCACGAGAAAATCTGTATCTTGGGCTGCATACTCACGAACAACCTGCGGAGATTTCGGTCCATAAGGAACACGCGCGGTATCACCGAAATAAATTAGATTTTCATGAGGAAGACGCTGCATCAACGCCCGTACAACCGTTAATCCACCAATTCCTGAATCGAATACGCCAATTGGTTTTAAATTTTTATTCTTTATTGTCATAGTGTTGGAAATATAGGAAAAGGCAATCGGATTATCAAACATCAGAATACGTTAAATATCTTTCAATTTTAACAAAATATCTACAATAATTTTTATGAAAATAATTTGAGTCTCACAAAAACTTTTTGTATCTTTGAGTTCGAGATTTAACCCTATTTCAATAAACGGAATTCTAACTAATAATTTTACATTTTATATAAATTTCAAATGGAGTATATATATGAAATCCTTTCTTAGTTTGTGCATAATATCAGTTTTTCTCATAGTAGGATGTGAGAAAAAAATTGAACCAATTAAAGTCGGAGAGATGAATGAATACAAAGACCCGGCATTCGGTTTTAAGATTAAGTATATCAAAGAATGGAAAAATTTTGGCGAAGCTGGTAAAGCAATTTTTGCAAAATCCCAAGAAGTCTTAAACAAGTTTATGGACCCACGAACTGGCGAAGAAGGGGCGCAATTAACAGTTCTTGTTATCAGATACATAGGAAATACTCCCGAGGATATCATCCAGGAAGGGAAAGAAGAGCTGAAACAAACATGGCAGAACATCCAGGTCATGCCTGATGAACCACAAACAGTTGCCGGCAAGCAAGTGACCAATATTCGCTATGGTATTCCGGTAACATCAAAAAAACAAATTACCGGTTTTGATCTTTACGTCCCAGGTGATACGGCAATGTACAAAATAACGTGCCTCGGCTACGGAGATCAATACCCGGCGCACAATGATGTTTTTACAGCAATGATCAACTCATTCGAGCCGCCAATAGTTATTTTAAAAAAACCTGATGTTTGGACTTCCTCTGGGAATATGGAAATATATAATTCTAATTTTTTCACAATGCTTTATCCCGACAATTTAGAATTTGTAACCGTAAACAAAGGCACGAACGATTTTGCAATGGGCATGCGAGCAGATCGGCTCGATTGTAGTATCAACATCGATGTCTTTGGTGCTAAAGGTTTAACAGTCGAGAAGGTATGGGAACAAAATAAGGGTAAGTACAAAGCTAAAGCGACAGGTCAGGTACAAATCGATGGACAAAATTCATTTTGGGCTGATTACTCACCCCGAAAAGATATCAGTAGCCGAGTATATTTTGTTGTGAAAAACGATAAAGTTGTGCGAGCAACTATCAATTATTTTACTCCTCAAAAAGATATCTATTTCCCGACATTTGAAAACTTAGTGAAATCGATTAAACTTAAATAATGAAAATTGTATGGATCATACACTCATTATGCAAGTGTAATCGGTGCGAATGCAATTCTTGGAATGCGCTATGATGCTAATGAGGTTGCGAGTTGAAAAAATATAAAATCATCTTTTTTAAAATATACTGAGAAAATTTTATGGATATAAAGAATAGAACTGTCCTGGTCCTTGGTGGGGCTGGCTTGGTCGGAATGGCAATCTGCAGAAAACTTGTTAATGAAAATCCAAAACAAATTATTGTTGCTTCAATTCTTAAATCCGAAGCGGAGGAAGCGGCGACAATATTACAAAAAGAATTCTCCTCACTACCAAAAATATTCTTCCTCCCTTGGTGGGGTAACATCTTTGTCCGGAATACATTCAAAGACATGAAAAGAGAAGATATAATCGATAATCCCAAAACAAGGTCTGAGCTTATTGACGATATTTTAGGCGAGTTCGATGAAGACGCCATTCATCGATCTGCGATTTATCATGTCATTAATAAACACAAACCTGATATTATCATTGATTGCATCAATTCAGCAACCGCAATAGCGTATCAAGATATTTTTAAAAGTGCTCGTTTGGTTCGGCAAAAAATAAAAAGAGCAGAACGGGCGCCAATCGCCCTTGTTGACTCGACTGAACGACTGCTTTGTGCATTATATATACCACAGCTCATTCGTCATATTCAATTACTTTACAGATCTATGCATGCCTCGGGAACAACTATATATGTAAAAATCGGAACGAGCGGCACTGGAGGGATGGGCTTGAATATTCCTTACACACACAGCGAAGAGCGTCCCTCGAGTGTTTTACTAAGTAAATCAGCGGTTGCGGGAGCCCAAACACTTCTTCTTTTCCTTATGGGACGAACTCCCGATGCACCGATTACGAAAGAAATAAAACCTACGGCGGCAATTGCATGGAAACGTGTCGCGTACGGAGATATAAAAAAACGGGGCAAACCGATCCAATTATTCGATTGTCGCCCTTCAGAAGGAATAAAATTAAACCGCACTCTGCAGCTAAAAATGCAGGACATTGGAAAACCATTAGGCAGAACTTTCAAATCGGTTTTTATTGACACGGGCGAGAATGGACTTTTTTCACGCGGTGAGTTTGAAACGATAACCACACCGGGTCAAATGGAATTTGTTACACCTGAAGAGATCGCTGAAGATACTATTTATGAAATCAAAGGCGGCAACACGGGCCACGATATTATCAATGCACTCGATAATGCAACGTTAGGACCGACCTATAGAGCGGGGTATCTTTTCCACAATGCAAAAAATGCAATCAAGGAATTAGAGAAGAAATACAAAGTAGACAGCGTTGCTTTCGAAATGCTTGGCCCACCGCGTCTTTCAAAACTGCTTTACGAAGGTTATCTCCTCAAACTTTGCTGTAAAAATATGCAAACAGTTACAAAAACAAATGCATCAATTCTTTCTAAAAAAATACGAAAGATCATTGAAACAAACAGCACACTCCGCGCACAGATCATATCGATAGGCATACCGATACTCATGTCCGATGGACGAACCTTACTTCGCTCTCATGATATTAAAATACCGGCACACCAGGGTGATAATGAAATTCCGATTACTAAAAAGAATATCAATCTCTGGACACATGACGGCTGGATTGATTTACGAGTGGAAAATATGAAACGCTGGAAAGCACGATTTGAGAAAATTTTCCGTCAGGTGAATGATATTCCTAAAACCGATACCAGCTCACGGTTCATACATACAAGTAAGTATTGGGAAAACTTTAATGAAATTGATCCCGGTAAATTAGCTGGATGGATCTTTAATTATGAAGAAAAAGGGATGCGGATGAAAGCGTGACCAAGATTTATAGGATTAATGGATTCCCATGATTAATATAAGTTGGCAAAATAAAAAAGCCCCGTTTAATCGGGGCTTTTTCATTCACAATCTTTGACGATATTACTTCACCAGCACCATCCGTTTAATTGCCTGGAATTGCTGTTGGTTTTCACCACTGCCTTGAGCGATGATCTTGTAGAAATAAATACCTGACGGTAGATGTGATGCATCAAATTCTACCGATTGTTCTCCTTCATCAAACTCTTCTCTATCTAACAACATCATAACTTCCTGACCTAACATGTTGTAAATCTTCAATGTAACAACACTTAACTCAGCAAGTGTGAAATCAATCGTTGTTGTTGGATTGAAGGGATTGGGGTAGTTTTGCTGTAAAATTGCTTGAGAAGGTATTTGCTCAATAAGAGAACGATCTGTGAGCCGTCCCTTAAAAAATGCTGCCGATGGATTTGGGTGAATAAATGGTACTTCTTCAACCGTATGAGTACCTGCAATCAAAAATGGAATCAAGCTTACCGCAACATACGGACCATCAAAGGCACGATTAATACGTGTTACACATGTATCAAGCTGAGCATGAATACCCGGATTGAAATGATCGCAGTATGTAAGTGCAGAGTCTACGAATGCTACAACTTTGCGAAGGATGAATCCATTGCACGGATCACTTGGATTTGTAAGATCGTTGTAAATTAGATCACCTAAAGCGGTTGTATCCGTCGGCTCAGTGGCTCCTGAATCGTTTGCGATAATGGCTAACTTCAGCGCATGAACTTCGCCAAGGAGATGATTGTTATGTTTCTTTACATGTAGATTTTTGTGCTCGCCAACGAACGGTTTAGTTATACTCGATCCTGTTGCTATCAAATCAAAACATCTCGCCGCTCCGTTATGTGGATAATACTTTCGATCTGCTGTTTTGTAACGAATCCAACCAACATTTGGTGTATCTGTTGGCATCCCAACAAATACTCCTTGCGGACGGGTGATAATTTTCTTATAAATATATTCACGAACATTCCCGCCATTCGGTTGGATTGAAATGGGTGAATAGGATCCAGCAAGTTCAACACGTTTGTTGCCAACCGGTGTACCATTTGTATCCCATTGCCAATAATTTGCCTGTGCCCCCGGAGCTTTCTTCGCAAGATTAAAACATAATGTTACTGAATCACCTGCGGCGACAGTCTTCCCGGTGGCATTTATAACTTTATTCTTGTGTGATAATTCGATTGAAGTGAAACCACCATTGTTGATAACACTTACAATCGCCGAATTAAAACGAGCATGAAGACTATTAACAGGAATTCCGACCTCATCATTTTTAAAGATGAAACAGACATCACTGCTTAGCACCTTCCCGGCGTTTTGTTTCTTTTCAGCAAGGTTAATTTGATTAAATGTTCGATACTTGGGCTGAGCCATAAGGAATGATAAACTTAGCGTCACTATCAAACCGATGACGAGCAATCTGTAAATATTTTTCATATAAACGTTCCTTTCAGAAAAAAATGATACATGCGAGCTAGAATAACACTATACTATTTTGCACATTTTTTCTGATAAAGTCAAGCTAAAAATATAGCGTTGTGATGTCGAATGGGTAAAACGGGGAATCCAATCCAAACAGTGAATATCGATTAGGATCGAGATTTGATGTTTTCAAGTTAAAAAACGATTATTATTCGTATCGTAATGCTTCTATTGGATCAAGATTTGAGGCTTTCCAAGCAGGGTAAACTCCAAAAGTTATTCCAATAATTGAACATGCGAAGAAACCGATCGCAACCCAATCCCAGGGGATTACCGGAGGAACTTCTAAGGTAAGAGCAAGAATGTTTCCAGCACCGATCCCTAACAAAATCCCTATCATGCCGCCTATCTCGCTCAGAATAACTGCTTCGAGGATAAATTGAGTGAGTATATTATTCTTCTTTGCACCAATCGCTTTTCGGATCCCGATTTCTCTGGTGCGCTCAGTAACCGATACTAACATTATATTCATTATTCCTACACCCGCAGCGATAAGTGCAATGGCACTTATTAGCATAATACCGAGCCGTACGTACTTTGTGAAGTCATTAAACTGGTCTATCATTGAATCATTCGAGAAAATGTAGAAGTCATCCTCTGCACTCGGTTCAACATGGCGTGCTGTACGTAAAATGCTTCTCACTTGTTCTATACAATCATCAAAAGTCTCACGTGATTTCGATTGCACCATGATATGGATACTTCTATCTTTACCGTACTTATTAAATAAAGTCGTAATAGGAATTGCAACAAAATTATCTTGATTCCCACCCAACATACCACCTTTTGGTTCAATCGTTCCAATCACTTGATACTCTTCGCCATCAATACGAATCGATTGCCCAATTGGATCAAGTTTAGGAAAAATTTTGTTGACGACTTGTATGCCAAGAATAGCAACTCTTTTTCCTGAAATAAATTCCTCAAGTGTAAACATTCTACCATCATTAACAATCCAATTATTAGTTTCAAAACCATCGATATCTTCTCCGACAATAGATACATTCGGATTCGTTTTCAATCCTTGAGTAGTTGTAACTATTTTGCCTCCTGTCCACGCTTCCAAGCCAATAGCTTTCGCTAAAGTCGTCCGTTCCTTTACAAGTAATCCCTGAGCATACTCGATATTTTTTCGATTACGCAGCTTTGCCCGCTCGTGTGGATTACCAGAACGAAAATTCGACATCTTCTGAACTTGAAAAGTATTTGTACCAAGCTGACTTAATCCGCTTTCAATGCTATTTATTAGCACACCCATCCCTGTCATAACGCCGATAATTGAGAATACACCAACTGAAATACCAAGGAGGGTGAGGATTGATCGAAGCTTGTTTACTCTCAAAGCCACGAGTGCCATGATGAGACTCTCGCGTACTTCGTGCAATATGGTTTCAATTGCTCGGCTCATCCTTTGTCAAATCAAAAAATAAAAAGTAAAAAATAAAAATAGCTTTTAACTTGCTGCAATTTAATTATTGATTTTTGCATTTTGCATTTTAACTTTTTATTTGGTTATTCATAACGTAGTGATTCAATCGGATCGAGATTGGCTGCTTTCCATGCAGGATAAACACCGAAGATAATTCCGATAATGCTGCAAGAAATAAATCCTATAGCTACCCAGTCGTAAGGAACAATCGGATTAGCTTCGACTACTATTGCAATCAGATTGCCACCGAGAATGCCTAAACCAATACCAATAACACCACCGAACTCACTTAGCAAAACTGCTTCAAGAATGAATTGAGTCATGATGTTTGTTTTGCGCGCACCGATAGCTTTGCGTATTCCAATTTCTCGCGTTCTCTCGGTTACAGAAACAAGCATGATATTCATAATACCAACACCAGCCGCCAGAAGCGCTATGCAGCTGATAATAATTATTCCGAGACGAAGATATTTTGTAAAATCATTAAACTGGTTGATTAAGGAATCATTCGAGATTATAGAGAAATCATCCTCAGCTCCCGGTGGAACATGACGCACTGCCCTCATTATACCGGTTACCTGCTCCATACAATCCTCCAAATCGATGGGCTCTGCTTGTACTTTGAATGAAAACTCCTGATCTTTCCCATACACATTAAAAAAAGTGTTCAGCGGAATGAGAACAAATGACTGATTGTCCCCGCCAAGAACCGAGCCTTTCGGCTGAACTGTACCGATAACTTGGTACTTCCTTCCATCAACACGAATAGTTTGACCAATCGGATCGTTTTTGGGATAAAGTTTTTTCACGACATCTGACCCAAGAATGGCAACATAACTGCCCGAATTTATTTCACCCTGGCTAAATAATCGACCGTTCTCGATGATCCAGTTGTTTGCTAAAAAACTCTCGACATCGCGGCCTGTGATGCTCACGTTTGGATTTGTTTTTTCCCCATCTTCGGCTACAACAACCTTGCTGGTATTTAGATAACAAAATATACCAACAGCAGTTGCAAGGGTTGCAGACTCTTTTACCCTGAGTGCTTGCTCATAATTGATCTTCTTTCTATTCATCATTTTAATCATTTCCTTTGGATCACCAGTCATCATAGCGGGTGTTCTTTGTACCTGGAATGTGGATGCACCGAGGAATGTCATACCGCTCTGGATGCTGTTCACGAGAACTCCCATCGCAGTCATAACGCTAATGATAGAAAAAACACCAACCGCAATTCCAAGGAGTGTAAGAATCGACCTTAGCTTGTTAGTGCGTATGGAGTTTACCGCCATCCCCAAGCTTTCTCTTCCTTCGTGTAAGAAGGTCTCAATAACACCAGTCATAGATTACTCATAGCGTAGTGCATCAACCGGATCTAACTTCGATGCTTTATAAGCCGGGAGAAAACCGGAAACAACACCAACAAAAAGTGAAACAAATAATGCAATTGCGACAACTGATATTGGCATTGCAGTAGGAAGTATCTGA
Source organism: Bacteroidota bacterium (assembly GCA_030019075.1). Lineage (GTDB taxonomy): Bacteria > Bacteroidota > Ignavibacteria > UBA10030 > SZUA-254 > JASEHD01. The sequence goes on along the minus strand of JASEHD010000049.1, from coordinate 11,973 downwards.
TCAGCGATGAGACTCAATGGATATGCAATCATCAAACCTATGATACCGCCTATGAGACAGATGAGGGCAGCTTCAACAAGAAATTGGAATAATATCGTGCGCCTTCTCGCACCAATAGCTTTTCGGATGCCGATCTCTTTTGTGCGTTCCGTTACCGAAACATACATGATATTCATGATGCCGATACCACCGACAAACAAAGAAAGCCCGGTGATAAAAAAACCGATGGCTGCGATAACCACCGTAATTGCTCCAAACACTTGTGTTAACATTTCTTGCTCATTAATGTTGAAGTCATCTTCTTTCCCGGGAGCGAGATGTCGTAGCTTCCGCATAATACCCCGCAGTTCTTCCTTCGCTTCTTCGATATCAACCCCCGGTGCAACTCTTGCACTTATCAATACGTCGCGCCGAGAGCCGAACTGATTCATGAATGAATTTATCGGAACGAATATCCGGTTATCGGCAGTAAATGTTCCAAACAATCCTCCTTGTTTTTCAAGCACAGCCAGAACTTTGTACGGAAAACCGCCAACCTTTATCACTTGGTCGATTGGATCTATTGCGGGAAATAATGTCTCAGCAACATTAGCACCTATCACGCAAACCGGTCTGCCGCCATCTGATTCTTCTTGCGAAAAAAACCTTCCATCTTCGATTATCGTGCCAGAGGCTTCCTGATATTGATAATTTGTTCCGGTTACAAAGCCACCCAACATCGTGCGGGAACCAAAGCGTGCGTCTTTCATCGTCATTACCGATGGAGCAATCGCGTCAACCATCGTTGCTTGATGAGAAATCTGCTCAACATACTCCAACTTAATATCTCGACGATTACGGTATTTAAACCAATCGTCGTGGCGCATCCATGGAAATTTCTGGACGTAGAGTACCTTCGAGCCGAATGCAGAAGCGCTCTTTTCAAATGCCCGATCAACACCTTCTATCGCTGTCGCCATTAAAGTAACTGAAACTATTCCGATGACAATCCCCAGCGTTGTAAGCACCGAGCGCATCTTGTTAGCCCGAATAGCTCGCAATGCAATTCGTAAACCTTCTTTAATTTCAAAGAGGAAGTACATAATTTCTTCTATGCTAAAACTCGTTTACGATTGTTGACCATCTCATCAACCTCAATCATTCCATCACGCAAACGAATGATTCGATGTGCATGCTCCGCGATGTATTCCTCGTGGGTTACAAGGATAATAGTGTTTCCTTCGCTGTGAAGCTCTTCGAATAGAACCATGATTTCATCACCTGTTTTAGTATCTAAATTTCCAGTTGGCTCATCGGCAAGTAAAATCGACGGTTTATTCACAAGCGCACGGGCAACTGCAACACGCTGCCGCTGTCCTCCTGATAGTTCATTTGGCTTATGATGCACCCGATCACCCAATCCAACATGATCAAGGGCTTCATGGGCTAATCGTTTTCTATCCGTTGATGATACACCGGCATAAATCAAAGGAAGCTCCACATTATGCAGTGCATTTGAGCGTGCAAGCAGATTGAATGTTTGGAACACAAAACCAATTTCTTTGTTCCTAATTTTCGCAAGTTGATTATCATTCATTTCGCTTACGTTTATTCCGTTAAACTCATACAATCCTGATGTTGGAGTATCTAAACATCCAATAATATTCATCAATGTCGATTTTCCAGAACCCGACGGTCCCATGATTGCAACATATTCATTTTTATGGATATCCAAAGAGACACCCCTGAGAGCTTGAACCTCTTCTGCTCCACCCATATCATAAATTTTCTTTATCTGTTTAAGTGAAATTACTGCTGAGTTATTCATTCAAATCATCCTTCGATTTCATTACTTAGATTCTGTGCCTTTTGTTTTCTTTTTGACGTTATCCACTTTTACTTTGACACCATCTTCAAGCTCTCGGTTTATTGCTTTATAACTTCCAGAGACAACTTCCTTTTTTTCATCTAAACCAGAAGTAACCTCTGTATACGAATCGTCTGAAATCCCTCGCTTCACATCGATGGCTTTTGCAACGTTGTTCTCAACAACGAATACAACTTCTCTAACCTTTTCAGTTTTCTGCTTGATTCGAGAATCGCTCGCTGCCATCTCGTCACTCTCGTCAGGAGATTCCTTTTTTTCTTTATCTTTTGATTTATCGGATGAACGGGTTGTAACGCTTTGAATCGGGACTGCAATAACATTATTTCTTGTTTCAGTTTCGATTGTTGCCGTCATCGACATTCCAGGCCGTAGAGTAACGTCTTTATCAAGTATCCTGATTTTAACTTCAAAGTTGGTTACTTCTTCTTGCGTTCCAAAACCTTTTGTCTTTGCACTATTTCCGATTTCATATACAACACCATTTAGTTTTCGATCTTGGAATGCATCCACCTCAATACGTGCAGTATCACCGACAGATATTAATATAATATCATTTTCACCTACATCTACCCTTGCTTCCATCCTCGATAAATCAGCGACCGTCATTACGGTTGTACCCTGGAATTGGCTTGTTCCCAATACGCGTTCACCCAACTCGACTTTCAATTGACTCACCGTTCCGTCCATTGGGGAATAAATTGTCGTTTTTGCAAGATTTTCGTTTGATTGTTTTAATACCGCTTCTGCTTGATCGTAATTAGCTTTTGCCATCTCGTAAGTTGTGTTTACTTGTTCCAAATCAGCGTTGGATATCAAACCCTTAGAGAATAATTCTGTCCCCCGTTTGTATTCCGATGCACTTCGTGCTAAATTCGCTCTTGCGGATGTTAATTCAGCGGTAGTTCTATCCCGAAGAGCAAGATAGATATCCGGCTTTATCTTTAAAAGCAAATCACCTTTTTTTACTTTGTTCCCTTCTCTTACAGGCAACGCAATTATCTCACCACTTACTTCAGGTGTGATGACAACTTGTACTTCAGGATAAATTTTTCCGGTAGCGGTTACTACCTGAGTGATATTTCGCATTTGTACTTTTTCTGTTTGCACCGTATAAACTGGCTCACGCTTACTGCCGAGAATAACTACAAGGGTTAAAATTATTATCACTCCACCAATTATTGAGAAAATGATAATTTTCTTCTTAGATTTTTTATTATTTGCCATAATTCATTCTTTCACTTAAAACATATTCAAGATTTCGTTTTGCAATTATGTAAAAATATGATGCGTTAATATTATTAGCTTGTGCGTTGACAAGTCCCGCATTTGCGGTAAGTAAATCAAGCAAAGTACCTGCTCCCAAATTATATCTTTCTTCTGCAATTCTTCGATCTTCAGTCGCCGAGACTAATCCTTTCTGACTTACATCGACTTGTTTACGTGCCGATTCAAGATCAAGAAGTGCTTTTTTAATCTCGACAGTTATTTCACGTTCTGATTGTTTCAAGGAAGTCTCTGAAGTTTTTTTGGCTGCTATTGCAGATTGTATTGACTGATTAGTACGGAATGCATCAAAGATGTTCCATCGAAGGTTTATGCCCCAAGATAGAGTTTTATTATCAGAGATTTTAGATAGTTCGGTGTTCGACAAACCATAACCCGCTGAAGCACTAATGGTTGGGAAATATCCGCTGCGAGCGTATGTAACTCCTGATTCAGCGGCATTTAAATTTTCTAAGTCTGCAAGATAATCAGGTCTGACTGTTAGGGCGTGTTTTTTCAGTTCGTCGAATCTCCCGTACTTTTGTTGTGTCGCTTCAAGCTCTGACTGATCTATAACTGTTGAGATACTTGGATCTGAAAATTGATATTCCGTATCCATGTCCAACCCAATTAACGCGGCTAAATCAGCTTTTGCTTTGTCATAATCATTTTGAGCATTGATAACGTTAAGCTCATCTGCAGCAACTTGAGATTGTTGCCGATAGACATCGGCAAGTGAAAGTGCGCCAACACGGTTAGATTCAGTGATTCTTTCGAGCTGTCGACGACCCCTCTTCAAATTTTCATCACTTACTTTCACTAATTGTCCTTTTCGTAGAACATTCAGGTAAGCTGATTCGACTGAATATCGAATAAACTGTTTAGTTCGCGTGGCAGTGTACTCAGCCGACATTGCCGCAGCATTCACTCGATTAAAATTTGATTCCCGTCTGAATCCATCGAATAGAGTGTAACTCAAATCTAAACCAGTAGAATATGAAGAAGAGAGTTGCTTACCACCAACTTGATTCATACCAATCATAGTTGGTGCATAGATAGATGTTGTGGGATCAATACTGATCCAACGATAACCGACAGGAGTGGGGATTATGCTCTCCGGCGTTTGAGATTGGTTGCGTCCCCAGCGAGCTGAAGCGGAAACTGTAGGCAGATAATCACCATAAACCGCCAGAACTTCGGCTTGTGCAGCATCTACAGCATTCTGTGATTTGACAATTGAGAGATTTTTTTCCAATGCGATATTAACGGCATTCTCAAGTGTTATTACGTTTATTTGTTGCCCGAAAATCGCTCCGGTGGATAGAAAAAATATAATAGATAATAAAGAAAATAATTTCATTAATCTGCTCCTTAGAGTATAAGAGTTAATTTATTGAAAGGGCTCATAAACTTACCCTTTTAACGAATTGTATAAAAAAAGGTTACATCGTAAAAATATTAATTCATTGTGGAAAATGATTGAATCACATGATCTTTAATCTTAAGTAAATATTCCAGAGCGGCATCGTGCTCGTTTGGAATATCCCCATCGAGGACAGCATCCTCAATCTTCTTTTTTAAGACACCTACGAGCGGTCCAGGTTTAATACAGCAAACTTCCATAATTTCTTCACCGCGAACAGGTGGCTGCCAATTACGTATGCGATCCTTCTCCTCAACCTCTCCCATCTTCTTCACAACTTTTTCATAATTCTGGAGATATTGCGAAACACGCTGGGGGTTTTGAGAAGTTATATCGGCACGACATAATAACATCAGATCATCAATATCTTGACCTGCTTCGAACATGACACGCCGGATTGCAGAATCCGTAACTTCCTCACTTACCAATACCATCGGGCGGAGATGTAGTCTGACAATTTTCTCAACATAAAGAAGCCGATCCAATGGCAGCCGCATTCTTCTGAATATTTTTTTCATCATCCTCGCACCTACTTCTTCGTGTCCATGGAACGTCCAACCGATTTCTTCTTGAAAAGCTTTCGTTCTGGGTTTAGCAATATCATGAACCAGCGCCGCAAACCTCAACCAAATATCATCAGTTGTCTGACTGATACTGTCAATTACTTTCATTGTATGTTTAAAAACATCTTTATGATGATAATCTTTCCTCTGATCGATGCCAATCATTTCGGCAAGCTCAGGAAAAAAATATTTTGTTAAACCGGCATCATTCAATAATTCTAAACCAAGAGAGGGTTTTGAAGAAGCGAGTATCTTCATGAATTCATCGGTAATCCTCTCCATTGAAACAATAGTTATGCGATGTACCGTCTCCTTGATTGCTCTGAATGTATTTGCCTCAATAATGAAATTCAACTGAGCAGCAAATCGAATTGCACGCATCATACGCAGCGGATCATCGGTGAATGTCTTTTCAGGATCGAGAGGTGTTCGGAGTATCTTATTTTTTAAATCAGCTAATCCATCGAATGGATCAGACAATCGTCCTAATGTTTTTTGATTAATTGATGCGGCAAGTGTATTAATGGTAAAGTCTCTCCTTGCCAGATCATTTTCAAGCGAAGCTTTTTTTATTTTTGGTTTTCGCGAATCTTGAGAATAGCTTTCCTCACGTGCTGCAACAAACTCAATCTTTCCCTCCTCTATCGGCAACATCGCGGTTCCAAACTTCTCATATATCACGACATCTTTCCGCCCTAACTGTTGAGCAACTTTCATCGCAAATCCGATCCCATCACCAATAACGACAATATCAATGTCCTTTACTTCTTTTCCCAGAAGTTTATCGCGCACGTACCCACCAACCACATACGCTTCCACCTTTTCATCGTCTGCAATGGAACCAACACGAAGCAGAATTTTGCTTGTGATATCAATTTGATTAATTAATTGCACCATCAAAATTTTATTCGCTGTTGATTAATTTTATCCATAATATCATGAGCAACCTTCAGGGCTTGCAAACCATCCTCGCCTGTAACAACCGGTTGTTTTTTATTCTGCACGGCATCAACAAACAATTCTAATTCATATCTCAGTGCATTTACTTCTTTGATCTCTGGTCGCTCATAAACAATATTTCTATTCCGGGTACCTGCGGTAATTTGGCCCAACATCATTGTGAGGTTCTTAACCTCCTCACCTTCATCGACAAGCCGAAATATCTCTGCTTGACCCTCCGAAAAATCAATAGATATATAAGCGTTACGCTGAAACAGCCGCAGCTTCCGCATCTTATTTTGGGAAATCCGACTGGCTGTAACATTTGCAACACATCCATTTTTAAATTGAAGTCGTGCATTGGCAATATCAATATGATCTGAAACTACAGCGACCCCATTTGCTTCAATCTTCTCTACCGGTGAATGCACAAGACTCAGAATAATATCAATATCATGAATCATCAAATCAAGCACGACCGCAACATCCGTTCCTCGTGGGTTGAATTGTGCCAGCCGGTGCGATTCTATAAACATCGGTCGAAGATGATAGGTTTCAATCGCGAGCAATGCCGGATTAAACCTCTCAATATGCCCAACCTGCATTGTTACACCCTTTGCTTTTGCAAACCTAACAAGCTGTTCAGCTTCTTGCGTTGTATGTGTAATCGGTTTTTCAATAAAAATATGAACTCCACATTCAATCGCAAGTTTTGCAATCTCAAAATGCGTTACCGTCGGTGTTGCAATGCTTACTGCTGTCACATTTTTTAAAAGCTCATGAATTGAAAGAAATGATTTCGTTCTATATTCATTCGCGATACGGTCTGCTCGCGTTTTCTCTGCATCGAATACCCCTACTAATTCCGCTGAAGGAATACTATGGAGCATCTTAGCATGAAGCGAACCAAGATGACCAACACCGATTACACCAATAGGAAGTTTTGCCATAGCTTATAGTTTTTTATTAATCATAAGTTGTTTTAATTATTCCGTGTAAATACATTTTTTAACCATCCTTCAAACTCACTCACATCATGAAAAATGTAATCACTCTCCATTTGCAATACTTTATCTTTTCCATATGAATCCCAGAGCACGACTGCAATTTTTACTCCGGCTTCATGGGCAGCTTTTACATCTGCAACTGAATCACCAACCATTAAAACCTGCTCGTGCTCAAGTCCGAATCTTGTCATTACTTTATGAATACCATCAGCGGAGGGTTTATAATTGATAACATCGCTTCCAGTAATGATCATATCAAAATAATTCTTTATACCGATTTTTTCAAGTATTATAAGTGCTGTCCTTTTACCTTTTCCAGTGAAGATCGCCAATATCAGACCTTCTGACTTTAAGAACTCTAAAATTTCATTGATCCCCCTGAAAGCATTTGCCATTCTTGGATGGTGTGTCTCATAGAAATTATAAAATTCATCCATTGCTTCAACGTATCGTTCTTTACCAACTAACCGTTCAATAGTAATTTCTTCTGGCGGACCAAACATCTTAATAATTTCTTCTGAAGAATAGAATTTATCAAGATATTTTTTTGTAACGTGATTAAAAGTAGCAAAAATTAGTTCATTCGTCCGAGTTAAGGTGCCGTCAAGATCAAAAATAATACAAGAAATGCGATTCATATGTACAAAATATACCAAAAAGGCAGAGAGAAACAAAAGTAGATTTTGCTATCGTAAATTATTTGCTAATAAAAAGAAAATTGACAATTGTATTTTCACATAAAATTTTGTAAATTTATCCGCTAAAATAATCCACCCATAGAAGAAGGTAACTCATGAAAATTGATAATATAATGCGATTCTTATTACCAAAAGATGATAAATTCTATAATTTTTTTGAAAAAGCAACACAGAATTTAGTTGATACATCGGAATTATTGAAGAGAATTCCAAATTCTCCTCATGAGGAACGAAAAAAAATTGTTCAACAAATTCAGGACAAAGAACATCTGGGAGATTCAATCACCCATGATATATTCTTTGAATTGAATAAAACTTTCATCACACCAATTGACCGCGAAGATATTCACGTATTGACTTCAGCATTGGATGATATTTGCGATAACATCAATGGAGTTGCAACAAGGTTTTCACTTTATAAATTGACAGAATGTCCACCATATATGGTAAAGCTAATCGACATTCTTCACAGCTCAATCACTGAATTACAAAAGGGAATTGTTCTTGTAAGGGATTTGAGTAATCCTAAACAACTACGAGAAGTCCTTAAGAAAGTCAACGAATATGAAAACCTGGCAGACGATGCGTTTGAACACGCAGTCGCTGAATTATTCGATAACGAAAAGGACCCGATAAAAGTAATTAAATTGAAAGAAATCTATGTCGGTTTAGAAACTGCAACAGATAAATGTGAAGATGCGGTAAATGTTCTCGAAGGTCTCCTCATCAAACATGCTTGATTATTAATGCAAAACTCTTATGCTTGAATTGACAATATTTATTATCTTTCTTGCTCTACTATTTGATTTTTTAAATGGTATGAACGATGCGGCAAACTCGATTGCAACTGTAGTATCGACCAGAGTTCTTTCACCCAAAATGGCAGTTCTGTGGGCAGCATTTTTTAATTTCGTCGCCGCATTCGGTTTTGGTGTCCATGTCGCGAATACAATCGGAAAAGGAATCGTTCATCCAGAAGTTATATCACATTGGATGATTCTTTCTGCATTGGTAGGCGCTATTATTTGGGTGCATTTATGCACAAAATATGGTTTACCAATCAGTGTATCTCACTCCTTAATTGGTGGATTGGCAGGAGCTGCCATTGTCAAGGTGGGTTTTGAAGCTCTCGTTACAAGTGGGTTAATGAAGGTTGCTATTTTTATTATGCTCTCACCTATAATTGGGCTTATTTTAGGAGCATCGATAATGATAATAGTAAATTGGTCATTCAGGAATACTAATTCGAAACGGGTAGATAAACTTTTTCGTATCGGTCAGTTGCTTTCATCCGCTGCTTTCAGTCTGGGGCACGGCACTAACGATGCACAAAAGACAATGGGAATAATTGCTATTCTATTGTACACAGGTGGTTATCTCGGTTCAGAATTTTACGTTCCTTTCTGGGTAGTTCTTATCGCTCACACTGCGATTGGTTTAGGAACTTTAGCTGGTGGCTGGAAAGTAATTCGCACAATGGGCATCAAACTTACACATCTTAAACCAGTTGGTGGCTTCGCTGCCGAAACTGCAGGCGCCGCAGTGTTGATGGGTACTGCATTAGCCGGGATTCCAGTAAGTACTACACACACGATTGCTGGTGCTATAATGGGTGTCGGGTCTACAAGAAGATTAAGCGCTGTGCGATGGGGAATTGCCGGAAAAATAGTTTGGGCGTGGGTATTGACTATACCAGCATCGGCGTTAATAGGTGCAATCACTTATGAAATCGTCTCTTTATTCTTATAACCTCTTATTCGTTTTTCTTTTTTGATTCTTCCATTTGTAAATATTCGAGCCGTTTGACCATCTTTTCATTGAAATCTCTCCATATGTTTAAATCTGATTTGAGATAATGAATCGTGTTTTCGACTTCTTGCTCAGTAACCTGATAATAATGATAAAGTGAGTCAATTCTGTGCTTTAATGTTGAGTCGTTCCCCATTAGACGATTTTCTTCTTGAATAATCAGCAGATTAGCTTGAAAATTAACTATAATGGAATCGGGAAGCTCATTTGAATCGGAATGGTTCTTCGAGCAAGCTTGAAATATTAAACAACTAAAAATGAAATAATAGATAGTATTACGCATATTTAATTTAATATTAAGAATATATTAGACTAAATGCAATCCTTGACTTTCAGCTTGCTTCTTCGTATTTTGAAACTCCAACATAAGTAATTTACTACGTTTTTATTAAATCATTAGGAATATTTTGTGGCAACGACAAGTGATTTTCGATCAGGTATGACCATACGTATGGATAACGAGTTATGGACTTTAGTAGAGTTTCAACACGTTAATCCGGGAAATTGGCGTGCATTTGTTCGAGCAAAGTTAAAAAGTTTGAAATCTGGAAAAGTAATCGAGACTCGTTTTCGCGCAGGTGAAGCAGTTGATCATGTACGAATTGAAACGAAAGAATACCAATATCTTTATCACGATGGGTCAAGCTACATTTTTATGGACAAGGAAACATACGATCAGATTAATGTTGAAGAGAGCCACATCGGTGAAAGCGCACATTTCTTAAAAGAGAATGAAACTGTGAAAATAATGTTTAACGGAAATGAAATTGTCTCGGTGGATATGCCAATCACTGTCGAGCTGAAGGTTATTGAAACTCCTCCGGGTGTTCGTGGTGATACTGCAACAGGTGCACAGAAACCAGCGAAACTGGAAACTGGAGCATCTGTGAACGTTCCTTTATTCATCAACGAAGGTGATACACTAAAAATTGATACACGCACCGGTAATTATATCGAGAGAGTAAAATTGTAATGCAGCTTCAACAACAACTAATATAAGGAGAGACTATGGATCTTGCTTATCTTAAAAAATTAGTAAAAATTGTCGAGCAAAGTACTGTCGACGAGATCGAGATCGAAGAAGAAGGGTTAAAAGTTCGGGTTGCAAAGAATCAGCATCAAAATATGATGCCTGTTCATGTTACTGCACAACCTCCGGAGGCAGCAGCACCTGTTCCGACACAACCTAAAACCGAAATTCAGCCATTGCCAGCCCTTACCCCGAAACCGGAAGTAAAATTACATGAGGTCAAATCACCAATCGTTGGTACGTTTTATCGATCTCCAGCACCAGATGCGGATTCATATGTTGAAGTCGGTGCCGTGGTCCAACAGAAACAAGTTCTTTGCATCATCGAAGCGATGAAACTTATGAATGAGATCGAGACTGATATCTCAGGTAGAATTGTAAAAGTCTTAGTCGAAAATGCGCAACCCGTTGAATACAATCAGACCCTCTTTTTAATTGAACCATTGTAAAATGATCATTCCCAAAATAGTTCTTTCCATTTCATCCATAATTGCATAAATAAAGAGAGTGTTTAAGAAAGTTTTGATAGCAAATCGCGGAGAGATCGCATTAAGGATTATGCGCGTCTGCCGTGAGCTTGGTGTGAAAACGGTCACAGTTTACTCTGAAGCAGATCGAGAATCATTGCACGTAAAGTTTGCCGATGAAGCGGTATGTATCGGACCACCGCCGAGCAGGGAAAGTTATCTACATATCCCACGAATTATTTCAGCGGCTGAAATAACAAATGCAGATGCAATTCATCCCGGCTATGGTTTTCTCGCTGAAAATGCTCAGTTTGCAGAAATTTGTGGGTCGCATGGTGTTAAATTCATCGGTCCATCTCCTGAAGCAATAAGAGCGATGGGTGATAAAGCACTCGCAAAAGAGACAATGAAAAAATCTGGCGTCCCTGTTGTTCCCGGCAGCGATGGTGTTGTGAAAGATGTAAAAGAGGGGCTTGAGATCGCCAAAGCTATCGGTTTTCCCGTAATGATCAAGGCGACCGCAGGCGGCGGCGGAAAAGGAATGAGGATTGTACTTGAAGAAAGCGATTTTGAAAAATTATTTCAGATGGCAAGCAATGAAGCCGGTGCAGCATTCAATAACCCTGACATGTACATAGAAAAATTTGTCGAACAACCGAGGCACATTGAAATCCAGGTATTCGGCGATGGAAAGGGTAATGCTATTCACTTGAACGAGCGTGATTGTTCGATACAACGCCGACATCAGAAACTTGTTGAAGAATCGCCCTCTCCGATTGTCGATCATCAAATGCGTGAAGCTATGGGTTCAGCTGCTATAAAAGGTGCTAAAGGAGTTAAGTATGAAGGTGCGGGTACAATCGAATTTATCGTTGACAAAGATAGAAATTTCTTTTTCATGGAGATG
>JASEHD010000048.1 GCA_030019075.1 Bacteroidota bacterium | reverse complement strand
TTTCTATGCAACTGAAGCTGCACTAAATTTTGTAATGATCGCCTATAATCTCATGAGCCTTTTTAGACAAGTTATTTTGCAAAGTAATGTTCAGCCTACATTGAAGACAATGCGATATAGAGTCTTTGCGATTGGTTCGTATATGGTTGTAGAGGGTAATGCAAAAATTCTGAAACTTTCTATGGCGATGAGGCGGAGAGAGTGGTTTAAAGGACTTTGGGAAAAATCAATTCAATTTAGTTGGCCATTTTTAGTGCCAAGTTAATTTTCTAATGAACAATCTGGGATTATCGCTTTCAAAACCACCAACGTAATATCATCCGATTGAACAGTATTCCGACTGTATTCTCTTACATCCTCAACGATTTTGGAAAGAATTGTATCTGCCGATTCCTTTGAATTCATCCTAATAACATTCTCCATCCTTTCTTCACCCATTTCTTCCCCCTTCGAGTTCATCGCTTCACTTACACCATCAGTAAATAACACGAGCACATCGCCGGTATTTATTGTTACCTCTCCTTCTTGATATGGATTAGGGGCTTTCATAATTCCTAAAATCATCCCACCTTTATCAAGCTTTTCAATTGTGCTGTCGGCTCGGAGTAAAATCGGTTGATTGTGTCCCGCGTTTACATATTTGAATGTTCTTGATTCAACATGCAGAATTCCCCAAAAGAAAGTTATAAAACGACCGGAACCGGTGTTTTCACAGATAAGATCATTCACACGTTTTGTTAATTCTCCCAACGATAATCCTAAAGGTACTAATGCGCGGATTGTCGCTTGTAAATTCGCCATCAGGAGTGAAGCAGGTGTCCCCTTACCTGATACATCTCCGATAGCTAATACATAATGTTCGTGACTTAAAGTGATTATATCATAGTAATCGCCGCCAACCTGTTTCGAAGAAATATTCGTTGCTGCAACATCGAAAGTGGGTATCGCTGGCAGTTTGGCAGGAAGAAGTCCTCTTTGGATCTCTTTAGCGATCAGCAGTTCATCTTCGAGTCGCTGTTTTTCTATCGCTTCACGGAAGAGCCGAGCGTTTTCCAATGAAATAACAGCAAGATTTCCAAGCGAGCTTAGGAATTCGAGGTCTTTCTTTGAATACGTTTCACGATTTAGCTTCTCTCCAAGACCAAGAATACCTTTAGTCTGGTTCTGAAGCTTTAATGGAACGAGTACCTGAATTCCAACGTCCATCAATTGTTTTTGCACGGCTTGATCTGCCTTGCGTTTTAAATTCCCAATCAAGATTGGTGATTCGATTGAAGGAAAATATGCGCACAACTTCCGATCAAATTCTTTATCAAGCCGAGAAGAAATAACCTCCATCTCTCCGCCTTGTGTGAGACAGAGAACATAACGATTAACACCTATCTGCCCCATAACGGAAAACAATAACAATTTCACTACTCGATCAGCATCGAGTACACCGTTGAACTCTTTACCTACCTCAAACAATGTTTTCAGCTCCTGGATTTTTCTATCGAGCTGTTTGTTGATTACTGCCAATTCATTTATGTATAAACCTTTATCGATCGCTGCTGCTGCTATATTTGCAATAGATTTGAGATAAGCCATCGCTTGTTTATTGAGTTTTTTCTTTCTTCTATCTGGTGAAACGCCGGCGATGCCTACAATACGATCCCGTGTGATCAGAGGAAGGAGGAAATGGATCTCATTTATTTTAAAGAGCTTGAGCCATGGGTTTTTTCTGATGTCTTCCCGCTCGATATTTATCATACGCTTTGGTATTTTGGCAATTCTAATTTCAGTATTAATAAGATCTGAAGGAAGTCCTTTTACAGATTCTATGCAAAATATTCCCGGTTTCCGCTCCAATAATACAATCCCTCTTAACGACAACAATTTACCCATCAGTGTAAGGATAAAATGGTTAAAGATAAATTTTAAATCGAGTGAAGCATTAACCACATTACTGAATTCAAAAAGAGACTGCATATCGAATACATTCTCCAAATGTTTCTTTTCCGATTGTAACACGGGGATGGACATGTCTATTATTTTCCCACCTGTAGTTTTTTTAAAAGATGAACCTCACATTTATTATTTGGTAGTATCTTATATTCAACCTGATCCATTAGTAGTCGCATCAGATGGATTCCTAAACCACCCCTTCGTGGATGATCGATGTAATCTTTCAGATCAGGTGTTTTAACAAGTTTAGGATCAAATAATTTACCTTGATGTCTTATAATTATCTCAAAGATTTCTTTATTAGTCACAATCTTAATATCAATATTATGCTGAGGCGAAAAGCCATAAGCATGTTTAATGATATTCGTACATGCCTCATCTACAGCGAGGGCTATTTTGCCAATAGATTCGTCATCGAAACCGAATTTCTTTGCCGCATCAGAAACAAATTCCCTGACGTAACTTAGCCGCTCAGTTTTACTCTCAATCCTTAAATTAAGCGTGTTCATCATGGATGAATTGATTAATTATTTTTTCACTGATATAAATTTCTTGATCGCCTCTGCCTCATCTTTGGCTATATCATACAACAAAGGAAAACCAAGAAGATCGAATACATTGTACACTTTAGCAGACATGTTAGATAGCTTTATGTCGCCATTATGCTTCCGGACATCTTCAATGTACGCCATGAATACACCAAGCCCGGCGCTGCTGATGTAATTCAGCTCCTCGCAATTAACAACAATGTTAAATTTTTGAACCTCAATTAAGTTCTGAAATATTTTCTCTAACTCGGGCGCGGTATGCGCATCGAGATATCCTTTCAGATCTATAACATTGATGTTTTCTTTTTCGCGTATGTCGATTTTAAAATTACTCATATGGATTATCTCCACTATAGTTAAAATATGTTAGTTATTTATTCCATTTCAATACGACTATTGTTAGATCATCTTCAGGCGAAGCGTGGTTCATATGATTATCTACTGCCATGATAATAGAATCCCGAATTTCGGTTGCCGATTTCCCAGCACAAAACTTTACCACATCTTTCAATTTGTCATAACCAAATTCTGAACCGTCTTCGGGTCTTGCTTCAGTTACTCCATCCGTATAAAACACAGCAATATCCCCCTTCGCCATTCGCACATTTTCTTGAGTTATTGTTTTTTCAAAAATTTCACAGCTCCCCATTCCTAATCCTAATCCCGTTGGTTGCACGTACGATGCATGATGATTGGAAGCAAACAGCATAGGACAATGCCCGGCACGTGCTACCTTCATCTCGCCTGTCTCCAAATCAATGATCGCATAAATAACACTAATGAATGATTTGCGATCTATCGTTCCAATTAATGTTCTTTGTGCTTGAATCAATAAATCTTTCGGTTCCCTATAAATCTTGCTCAGCGATTGAAAAATCCCTTTCATTTCAGCCATATAAAATGCGGCGGATACACCCTTCCCCGATACGTCACCAACAAGTACGCCAAGTTGATTATCATTTAATAAAACAAAATCGTAGTAATCACCGCCGACTTCGAATGCCGGTGTGGAGAGAGCTTCAATTTCAAGCTGTGGAAATTGAGGAACTTGTTGAGGAAGAAGTTTTTTCTGCATCTCCTGCGCCAGCATCATCTCTCGCATTAATCTTTCGCGTTCAATTGATTTCTCAATCAACCTCGAGTTTTCAATGGCAATGGCAGCATGATCGGCAAAAGCGGATATTACATCAACATCATCTTTATCAAACCCAAATTCAACATCTTTGGTTGCATAAAGTATCCCAATCACATTCTCGTGCGATAACAGCGGAACAATAGCCAACGAGCTAATTTTATTATCCATACCAACCAGATGTTGTGTGCGCTTGTCCTCTTTTATACTATCAATAACAATTGGTTTTCGACCATCGAGGATTTGTTTCCGTATTATTTTTCCACCAGATGAAGCAACAGTCTGCACTTCTTCAAGAGAAATATTTTTTAAAGCGACAGTCATTACTACCGAATTTTCATCGAGAATAAATGTTCCTCGCTTTGGAATATTCCCGGTTTTTTGTTCTTGAACAATTTCAAGCCATGCGCTTTTTGCTTCACAAACTTCGAGTGTCATTGTTGTAACTGAATCAACCAGCTCATTAAAATCGAATACCTGCGTTACCAAACGGCTGAGATTATGAAGCGATGAGACCTCGCTAAGCTTACGATCAAATGCCTCAGCGGTCGGGAGATGAAAAAGTGTGCTAATGAACGTCATACCGAAATAAATTGTCGCAAAAAGACTTACGTTCAAAACGAATGAGTGCAATGGTGCCGAATAAAATAAAATCGAACTACCTACTATTGTTCCTTCCTTTGCGGTTATGATATCAAAACCAATAAATATACAGAATAACAAAAATCCGAAGATGATATTTAAAATCTTTTCACGTTTGGATAAATATACTATCCATGACACACGGAACGAATTCATCAGCATAGCGATAACTGTAACGATGAAAAGAACAGTCATCTCGCTGCCCGACTCCATTGGTCTATAAATGAGGGTCAGCAATGATGAAGCAATAATCAGAATAAGCAGGATAATGAAGTTACGTTTTGTGCCTCTCCGACGTTTAGAAAAGATGATATCACGCAACACCAACAAAACAATAAGCATAGTGATACTGAGGACGATACCATAAACATTAGACCAGACTATTGAATCGAATCCAAGTGGAATAAGATTTAAATTCTTAATTTCGAATCCGCTGGGTGATATAAAAAATAATAAAACCGATGTTATGCCAATGACCAAAGTTAGGACGAGAGCAAAACCGAGTTTTTTAGCGGGAGCTTGTTCTCTTTTCCAAATTGATTCAACTAAAACATAAAATATAAGAAATGCAATCAGGATAACGATATCACGGAGTAATAATATCCATCCAATATCCAAATCAACACTGCGACGAATAACATCTGTTATGAACACCACAAACAGAAGTCCACCGGCGACAGCCATCAGGAGCGCTTTACTAAATTTATTCCCTATCGATGTCACAATTAATTTATCAGAGTTTAAAGTTTCTTTTTTAACCATCCTTTAGAGCGAAAACGAATAAAATTCATTGCGGTATATGAAAATACATAAACTGGCAATGCTAACCATGCACCAATTATTCCTCCTTTAAAGCTGACACCAATGATATACGTCAACGGAAGAAAAATAATCCAATGGGTCAATACTTCGACGAACATTACGTAAACAGTTGCTCCACCAGCTTGTAATGCATTTGCAAAAATAATTCCAGAACCGTAAAATATTTGTGCGATTCCTGCTATCTGGAGAATCGGTTTTGCTGTTGCAATAACAGCTTGTTCATTCGTCATTATCCCAAGCACGGCATTCGGAAAAAAGACAAAAATGATACCGATGAAGCTTGTAAAAATTGTTCCGAGCTTCGCGGTTTCATATCCAAACGCATGTGCAAGTCTTTCACTTCCTCTCCCGATTGACTGCCCCACAAGCGTTTGTGCCGCTATACCAAAACCGAAACATGGCATAAATGAAAGAAATAATGCATTTATCACGATGTTACTCGCTGCTTGCTCGACTGTACCGATAATACCTGTAATTGCTACAAAAACTAAGAATCCTAATAATATCAATATATTTTGCAATGAAACGGGAAACGATATCTTTACAATTTGAGCAATAACATCTATCGAGACTCGGAGATGTGAATAATACTGATATTGTTTTCGATATATGCCAAGGAAAGTTACACTAAAGAAAAATAACCAGCCCAACATCATGCTTATCGTGTATCCTATTCCGGCTCCTGCAAGCTCCATCTTAGGAAATCCAAACGCTCCGAATATGAATAGATAATTAAAAAAGATATTAAAAATATTTATCAAAATTGCAGAGATCATAAATATTTTAGTATGCCCGATTCCGAAAAAGAAACCACGATAAGATACTATCATTAAAAAAAAAGGAAGTCCAAGGAACTGGTATTGCATATATTTTGCCCCAGCAACGGTAACAGCATCATTTGCTGAAAAAAAATTAATGATGTGGTAGGATGTTAGATAACCTATTGCTCCGAAGATGCACCCCAATATCAACGCTGCGAAAAGAGAGTTGTTCAATGCTTCTCCGATACCTTTAGGATCATTCTGACCTTGTCGGCGGGCGATAAGAACATGAGTACCCGTACTTAAGCTGGAAAAGAAACTGGTTATAGCCAATGTTCCCAGGAATCCTAATCCCATAGCAGCGAGCTGGATATGCGTATTTTCTAATCTTCCGACCATTGAAGTGTTCACGAGTGTAACAATCATCTGAGAAGAAAGTCCCGCGATAGCCGGTATTGCTAACGGAATGATGCGTTCGGAAAGATTTTTATTGATGCCAAAAATCATCGCTCGATTATTTTAATCTTTTATTCATCGTAGCACAAAATAATGATTTTAGCATTGAATCACAATAATAAAAAACCCATTCTCAAAAAAGGATGGGTTTTATTTATTTTAATTTAAGGTGTTGATTCAACTGGAGAATTGTGCTATATATCTATCAACATCGCGTGCTGCTGATGATTTTGGAAAATCTTTCTTTATGCGTTTAAAAAGAGAAATCGCTTTTTCTTTATCACCGGCAAGCCCGTAACAGCGAGCGGCATTCAATAAATGATCTGGCGCCGCGCTTTTATCAGCCACACTTCTTGCAGCTTTCTCATAATTTGAGGCAGCTTTCTCAAAATCACCTTTAGCTTCGTAACAAGTTCCTATACCCGCTATTGCAGATGCTGCCAGCATATCGTTATCACCATCAAAACTTTTAAAATGTTTTAGAGCTCCATCGTAATTACCAAGATTCAAATAAGCATTTGCGAGATAAAACCTTGCGACATCGCCAGATGGAGAGCTGCCGTAATTATCTACTATCGCCCGAAGTCCCATTATGCCCCGTTCAGGTTGTCCATCGATAGCTATCTGAAATTGGCGTGGATCTGATGTGCCAGCATCATAAATGCTGAATACTTTACCAAGTTCTGTAGCTGCTTTTTCATTATTCGCACGTCTGTTGTTTGTATAGATAATAATTGCAATAACGATAACGACAAGTCCAGTGATTGCATAATTTATATACTTCTTATTTTCATAATAGAACGAAGTTACCTTCGCATAAGAAGTAATAAGTGTATCCTGTTTCATTTCTTTCTTTGTGAGTTTCTTTTTGGGTTTAAGCATACTTATATCCTAAAATAATTGTGATTTAAAATTTTTATCCCGCTATTGGAAGTACGCCCGGCGCGATTCGAACGCGCGACCTACAGCTCCGGAGGCTGTCGCTCTATCCATCTGAGCTACGGGCGCAAATGTTCCTCAAGCGTATCTCAATCATAAATTTCATTACAAATGTAGCTATTTTTTTGTTGACTTACAAAAATACTTAACTTAGGAAAATCTCCCGAAGTTTGTCCAAGTCTTAACGGAACAATCCTTCGGGAGGTTCTATAACCTCTGCCCCAATTCCTCTATATCCTCCAACCACTTTTGTGAAATAGGAATGTAGATCGAACTTCAGTTCGAGAGCAGAACGAAGTGACACTTCGTTCTACAAACCTTGCAATAAGCGAAATAAATTTCGCTCTACAATTCATACTTACAATAACTCCATTTCCACTTCTGCCAATCATCAACTAATCTTGCTTTTACTGGATTATTCAGTACATACCAAACGATGTTATTAAACTCTTTAGCATTGCGGATTACATGATCGTAGCTTTCATGCTGCCAGAATGCACCGGAACGATTCAGGATTTTATTGCATTCTCGAGCAGTCGATCCCTTAATCTTTCTTAGTATCTTTGTTAATTGATAATCTTTGTAAGACACTGTAGATCGAACTTCAGTTCGATTATCCGGCTCTGCACGAACTAAAGTTCGTTCTACATCATCACTTCGCTCTACATTTACAACCATATGCACATGATTTGGCATAATACAATACGCAATTAACTCGTATTCTTTACCATCTCGGTAGAAAATAACATCAGCAACAATTTGTGCTACCCTTTCTTCCTTCAACCACTTTGGACCATCGGTGTGTTTATCGAGAAATTCATCGAACTTCTCAAAATATCTTTTGCGATGATCATCAAGTTCTCTCTTCTTGGCGTCGGGATCAATTAATTTTTCGAACTGTTCTCCTTCAACCTCATATTCCTCCTTAAGTTTGATAATAACTTCACTCGGCAATGAATCTGAAAGTCGGAAAGTTATGAAGTATGAGGCATGGCTCGGTTGATAGTGAGGTAAGTTTCGACGGTAATATATATTCTCTTCTTCCATTCTTTATAACGAAATAAAATTCGAACTACAATTCCATCGCTTCTAACACCAGCTCCGCAATATCTTTCACTTGCACTCGCTCATTCGCTTCTTTATCCTTCACACCGTCAGTCATCATCGTCATGCAGAACGGGCAAGCGGTGCTAATAACATCGGGATTAAGTGCGAGTGCTTCTTCGGTGCGCTCGTGGTTCACTCGCTTTCCAATCGTTTCTTCCATGAACATCCTTGCACCACCAGCGCCACAGCAGAAGCCCTTATCGCCCGAGCGTTTCATCTCAACTGTCCTTACACCCGGAATTGCTTTAATTGCTTGTCTCGGTGCATCATAAATCTCATTGTAGCGACCAAGATAGCAGGAATCGTGGTAGGTGATTTTAGCTCGCTTCTCCTTCGAGAGTTTCAGCTTACCAGAATTAATCAAACCCATAATAAAATCGGTGTGATGCACGACTTCATACTTCCCACCGAATTGCGGATACTCGTTCTTCATTATGTTGAAGCAATGCGGGCATGTTGTAACAATTTTCTTGAACTTGTATTTACTCATAGTGGCAACATTATCGTTGATGAGCATTTGCGCAAGATATTCATTACCTGCTCGCCTTGCAGGATCGCCGTTGCATTTTTCTTCCGTACCGAGAATCGCAAAATCGATTCCGGCAATCTGCATAAGTTTTGAAAATGCCCTTGCTACTTTTTTATATCGTTCATCGTACGAGCCGGCACAGCCAACCCAGAACAATACATCGACCTCCTGCTTATTTACCATGATTGGAATGTTCAGTCCTTCAGTCCAATCGGCTCGTGCAGCATGGCTAAATGCCCACGGTGTGAAGTTCCGCTCAAGGTTCTGGAAAACAACCTGCATCTCTTTAGGAAAACGAGACTCGTTTAGCACAAGATAGCGGCGCATATCAACAATCGAATCTATATGCTCAATCTGTACGGGACATTCCTGCACGCACGCCATACAACTGGTACATGACCATAATTCTTCTTCGGTGATGTAATTGTCGATGAGATGTTTGTTGTTAATTTCCTCGATTGCGGATTTCGGATTGTTGATTTCGGATTTTGGCTTATTATTGACCATTGACAATTGGCCATTGACGATTATAGGTGCTTTCTCCATCAATCTATGTCTGATATCAACAATAATTTTCTTAGGAGAGAGCGGTTTTCCTGTAATATTAGCTGGACAAGAAGCCGTACATCTTCCACACTCCGTACAAGTGTAACCATCAAGTAGTTGTTTCCATGTTAAATCTTCAATATCAGATGCGCCGAACTTTGTTGCAGTCTCATCCGCAAGATTGAGCATTTTAAGATTCGCACGATTATCGAGTTTGGCGAAATAAACATTCGGTATGGATGAAAGAATATGAAGATGCTTTGAATATGGAAGAAAGTTCATAAATCCAAGAACCAATAAGATATGCATCCACCAAAATCCCTCATACCAGATATGTTGTTGCTCATAAGATAAGCCATCGAACAAACCTGCAATCTGAATTGAAATAATTCTTCCCATGTAAATGGAAGGGTGGCATTTTGCAATCTGTGCGGCATTCTGTCCAAACATAGAAAGCATAATAAATAAAATCATCAGTAGAATAAACGCTGCATCGAATTGAGCATGTCCAGTTACATCTAACCGTTTAGGTTGGATGATGAAACGCCGGTAAAGAGCAAAAAGAACCGAGCCAACAACAAGCAATCCGAACAAATCTTGAAGTGCAGTTATTGGAAAGTATAAAAAACCTAAACAAGAAAAATCGAAACCGGGAGATAACCCTTCGCCTATCGATTCAAGGATCGCAATGAGGAGCACAATGAAACCCCAAAAGATAAGGAAGTGCATTATACCTGCGAGCGGCTCACGAAAAAGTTTCGTTTGCCCAAAGGCAATCGTTAATACATTTTTTAATCTTTGGAATGGATGATCAAATCGGTTTTCTGATTTTCCGACTTTTAAAAATAAAATTAATTTTCGGACATTGTAACCAAATAAAAAAAAACTTCCAACAAGAATAAGAATAAAGAGAATAGATTTTAGTGTCATAATCTAACTTGATAAAGGTTAATGTTTATACGTCTATGATTATATCACCTTCCATTATTGGAATTGCCTTCCCACCGATTTTCACAGATCGTGGCTTATTATCTTCAACGTTTAATTGAACATGAATCCTTCCTGGTCTTGCGATCACATCGCCTTGTTCGGCTTGGAAGCTGCATATTCCATCTTTGGGTTGTATAAATCCGTTTTCATAAAGAATAACTGCTAATGCTCCATGGGTGGAACCAGTTACCGGATCTTCGTTAATTCCCAAATTCGGTGCAAAGTAACGTGAATGAACCGCGGAAGATTTGTCAAGTGTTTCTGTAGAAAAAATGCAAAGCCCTTGCAACTTCCTTGTTTCAAGAAAATACGATAATGTTACAAAATTTGGTTTTAATGTGAACAAAGAATGAAGCCGCCGCACTTGCACAAAAAGATTGTCATCAGCAACTACAGACTTTTTTAATTCAAATCCATGTGGATCAATGTTTAATATTCGAATTGCTTCAACTTTATGCCAGCCAATGAGCTGCAACTTCGGAATCGGCAAACCAAACATTATTGATATATCATTTTCTTGTTTTTGGATGTCAACCGGTAAAACTCCCGAAGGTGTTTCGACTTTGAAATGATATTCTCCACTATTCTCCATTTGTAATTTATTTTCTTCTGCGAGAACATGAAACGATGCTATCGTAGCATGACCGCACAGCGGAACTTCAGTAGAAGGTGAAAACCATCGGATTCGGATATCAGCTTCTGGTTTTGTAGGTGGGAGAATGAAAGCGGTCTCTGAAAGATTTAACTCCCTAGCGATCATTTGCATCTGCTTCTCGTTGAGGTCTTCACCGTCTAATACAACCCCCGCTGGATTACCAGCATGGAGGGTACGTGTAAAAGCATCAACAATTCTGATCTTTATCTTTCTCATGAGCGAACTCGTGACTGCATATGTTATTCTCTATTCTTTGTATTCGTTATTATTTTCAGATAAGATAATAATATCGCTAATCATATTCAAGAAAATTCTTCTTTATCAAAAATATAAAGGTTGATGTTCACCAAAAAGAAAGAATTATCATTCTGATACTAAATTGAAATAATCTGTGAGAACATTAATCAACTGTCGAAAAGCATTAGCTCGATGACTTATCTTATTCTTTAGATCGGGCGACATTTCAGCAAATGTTTTATCGAAACCATCCGGTAGAAATATTGGGTCGTAACCAAATCCACCAGCACCCCGCGACTTTTCAAGTATTCTACCTTTACAAATTCCAACTGTTGATATTTCAAAATCGTTCGCGATAAATGTTGCAACACATCGGAATTGTGCATTACGTTTTTCACCTTTGGCACCTTTCAACTCATCAAGGAGTTTTTTATTGTTTGCCGCATAGCTTACCTTCTCACCAGCGTAACGTGCCGAGAAAACCCCCGGTGCCATTTTAAGATGATAGACTTCTAATCCCGTATCATCCGCTATGGTTGGTATTGATGTTGCCAGAAATATTTCTCTTGCCTTCTTGAAAGCGTTTTCCTCCAATGTGTTACCGTTTTCAACAATATCTGGAAAATGGGGGTACTCCAGTAAGCTTTCAATCAGAACTGGCAGCCCCCCGAGGATTGATTTAATTTCGATAAGTTTCCCGGGATTACGAGATGCAAAAAGAATTTTATTCATTTAAGAAGAAGTTTAATCGCATCATCGATTCGTTCAACACCGGAAAGTTCAATCCCGTCAATCTTTGTTATCCCCTTCATATTATTCTTAGGAAGTATAACGCGATGAAATCCTATTTTATTCGCTTCCTGAATCCGCTTTTCAATCTGATAAACAGAACGTATCTCACCACCCAAACCAATCTCACCGATTAACACAGTTTGTGAATCAATTGGGACATCACGCTGACTGGATATTATCGAAGCAGCAATTCCAAGGTCAACGGCTGGCTCATCCACCCGAATACCACCTGCTATGTTTACAAATATATCATATTGCCCTAACATTATTCCGAGTCGTTTCTCAAGCACAGCAATCAGTAAACTTAAACGACGATAATCAATTCCAGTTGTAGCCCGCTGAGGAACACCATAATTCGTTGGTGTAACAAGTGCCTGGACTTCGATTAATATTGGTCGCGTTCCTTCGATGCTCGAAACAACTGAAGAACCCGATGTCCCGAAGGATCTTTCTGCAAGGAAAACATCGGATGGATTTTTTACTTCCTCTAAACCGGTTTCTCGCATCTCGAATACACCGATCTCGTTTGTTGAGCCATAACGATTCTTCATTGCTCGCAAGATGCGGTAAGCGTAATGCTGTTCACCTTCGAACTGCAAAACAGTATCGACCATATGCTCTATTACTTTCGGTCCAGCGATTACACCTTCTTTTGTTACATGCCCGATAAGAAAGATTGGAATTGATTTTTCTTTTGCGTATCGAGTAAAAAATGCTGCCGATTCTCTTACTTGCCCCACACTGCCGGGTGAACTCTCTAATTGAGGTCGATACATTGTTTGAATCGAATCTACAATAATTACATCTGGTTCAGAACGCTCGATGACTTCAAAAATGACATCTAAATTTGTTTCTGCAAGAACTAGAAATGTATCGTGTGTTGTGAAATGTAATCTCTCTGCTCTAAGCTTGATTTGCTTTGCAGATTCCTCGCCTGATAAGTAAAGAACAATAGAATCTTTCAGATGAGATGCTAATTGCATCATGATTGTCGATTTACCCACACCCGGATCACCACCAAGAAGTATTACTGAGCCGGGGACTATCCCTCCACCTAATACCCTGTCAAATTCATCAATATTAGTCGAAATCCGGTGATTATCTTCGATTTCCACTTCCGATAATGGTGTCGCTTTTATGGTTGTGGAATGCCCAGCTTTGCGAGATGAAATTTTTTTTGAAAGTTCTTCTACAAAGGTATTCCACTCATTACAGTTCGGACATTTACCGAACCAGCGGGGAGATTCATAAGCACATTTTTGACATACGTATTTAGATTGTAACTTTACCATAATGAAAATATTATCCTATTTATCTCTCCTTATATCCTTCCCCCACATCAGCTTCGTGCGAAGTAAATCAAAATAGGTCCACTTTTTTCTTTTAACAAGTTTTACTACGTGCTGTGTTTTTCTAATCGTAAATTCGATTGGAGTGTCATAGAACGCTTCAGTTTGTCCATCGGCAGTTATATGAACACCGCGGTGTCCCGGATGAATTAATACTTTAATAATACTTGTGGCTTGAACCACCACCGGTCTTGCGCTCAGTGTGTGTGGAGAGATTGGACTGATTACCAAAACATTGCTCCCCGGGGTTACAATTGGTCCACCAGAGGCAAGCGAATACGCTGTTGAACCAGTTGGTGTTGATATGATTAATCCATCAGCGGCATAGGTAACTAAATAATCATTATCAACGTAAGTCTCTAAATCAATTATGCGCGATGACGAGCCGCGATCTATCACTATATCATTGAGAGCTGTAAACTTTTTTCCATCATTTATTGCTGTTGCTTCAATTGCAATTCTCTCGTCAACATAGTATTCACCGGCAGCGATATCATCAATACAATCTTGCAACTCATCAATGGATATCTCAGCTAAGAAACCAAGTTTCCCAAGATTAACACCTAAGATTGGAGTCCCTTTATTACCAATTATCCGTGCCGCAGCGAGCATCGTACCATCACCACCAAGAGCAATTAGTATATCACAGCTCTGTGATATTTGATTTTCATTCACCATGATTTCTTGATCAATCGTGATCCCGGCGCCTGAATTATTGAACCATTGACCCAATTCGTCATGGACGATAAAGGGAATCTTTTTTAACGTCAGATAACCGAGAAGGTCTTCAGTTATTTCCCTGATCGACGACTTCTGAATATTTCCGATTATTCCAAATTTCATGACGAAGGCATGGACATTGTTGATTGTTCTGCCGACGGCGATCCAGAAGATGCTTTCTGTGCTTTTGATACTTCATCAACATAATTTAATCTTAATTCTTGAAGAACGGTCATGAACAATTTATTTTCCTCTTGAGTTAGATTGTTTCCCATTTTGGAATGGAGCATATCAATCATATCAATGGAAATCTGTGCTTGAGGTAAATCTTGTTCGATTTTATCAGTAAACGGATTTTTCAGTTTACCCATGTGCTGCAATGCAGCCGTCTGGAACATTAAAATCAATTGTGTTAGAAGTAGTTCGTTTTTTTGTTTCTGATCCATAACCTATCCGAAATTGTTGAGAATAATAGGAAATTAGTAGATGAAAATCAAACCTTATTTTCTTCACATTTTAAATCTCTGGCTCAATACACGCCGGCATATCATCCCTGCTATTATTTACAGCATATGAAACAACATACGATTCCATCTCGTTTTCAGGATATGGATCGAGAAAACTATGTAACTCCTCAAAATCTTTGAATTCAGGATTGAGCCAAATACCTAAATTTTTATCGTTTAAAATTACAGGCATACGATTGTGGAGGAGAAGCATTAAAGTGTTTGGTCGTGTGGTTATGATTCCTGCAGTAACAATTTTCTTCTCGTCTGTTTCAATCGACCGCCACAAGCCAGCAAGTGCAAATGGCTGCTTATTCTTCATGATGATACGATAAGGGATTTTCTTTACACCTTTTGGTAACTTCTCCCCCCGTACCAGATGTTCGTATCCCTCAGGTTTTTTCCACTCGTAAAATCCATCCGCTACGAAGATACAGCGATTGTTTGTGAGCCGATCACGGAAAAACCTGTTTCGCTCGATTGTATCATCCCGAATGTTTGTCTGAGAATTTTTTGACCTATCACTTTTCTCACCCCATGGTGTAATGAATCCCCAAAACATATTCGTGAGATAGCGTTTACCATCTTTTGAGACGATGACCGGAACCGATTGTCCCGGTGCAGCGTTGTACCGCGGCTTATACCCTTCGAAGCCGGGAGCTATTTCTGCCTTGAATTTTTCAAGGACAAGCTCTACTCTGTCTGTCGTTATTGTAAATCTGCCACACATAGATTGCTCAGGAAAAGTCCGAATTCTATCTTGTTATTCCTGAGCCAGCGGTCGTGGCTCGGGAAGAAGTCCGGCTTCTGGCTTAGCTGGTTCACTTGATTACACATACAGATACTTGCCCTGGGAACAATTCTGCTTTAAGAATTTTATCCTCTATTGAGAATGACTTACTTGACAGCAAATCCATAAGCACTTTTTTATGAGTTTCAACATTCAACTTTATTTCCATACTTTTTATCATGTTAGAATTCGCAATGATCAATAGTTCCTGCTTATGACTCTTAGATTTACGGATTAATGCAATCAGATCGCGGTTGTCAGTTTCAAGCCACACAAATGAATCCCTTGAAGTATCAACTATTAGATCATGATATTTTCTACGAATCGCAGCCACCTTCTGAATCCAATCAACGAATTGATTTTGATTTAACCAGTCAAACGCATATTCACTGAAAAGTGGTAATTTATCGGTAGGATATTTCTTTAAATCTTCTTTCAGAAAATCGAGTCCGGTGTTAATTGGGAGCGTCTCACCAAGTTCAAATCCTGAATGAATAAACGGTACGGCTGCAATAAAATTACTCATCGCCCAGCAATACCTCGAGTAATTTACATCTCCCTTCCTTGAAGCAGTCCGTGGGGTATTATGACTTTCAGGTGTTGCAAAAAAAGGTAACGGAAATCCCTCGGCAGAAAATCGTTTCAGCAACTTTTTAAATTTATCGGACTTATGCTGATCAATCCATTGATATCCAATTACTGCATTATAACCTTCCTTAACACTATTTTCTTTAACTTCAAAGTTTTCATCCCAGAATGCAAAGTCGGGAGCAATCACTCGCGCTCGCTTGATCATATCTTGTTTTAAGTCCATCGGCAATGCATGCCCCATATCTATCATTACACCATCGATACCAAAGTTATGCTGATAGTGCGGAATTATCTCTGCGACCTTTTCCCAAAGCGAGTTATTCACATTTTCCGGTTTTGCTAAACGTGAGTCATACATCCGAATCGTATTATATGCGATATAATTGAAGTCGGGATGATCATACATTTTTAAGTACGTTACATCCCCCCAAGGTGGTTGTGTATCATCGGGGGGCCAATCTGCGAATGCACCCGGGATACGTATTTTTGTTCCATCATCAAGCATCCCGACATATCGCCCATTTTCAATCTTAATCACTTCCGGTTTCGGAGGAATTGTAAACATATCGCTATATATTTTATGAGGCGGTATTAAATCATCGTATCTCCCGTTTTTAACATCTGTTAAAATCTTCTTTAATTCATCTTCTGTGAATATTGGATTTCCATATTCTTTCTCATTACGATGATGAGGTTTCCTATCTTTAATCTTTTCCTTGATCCAATAAAACCATTCAGGATGTTCCTTTATCCAATCGGCATCCTTCGATGAAGTACGAAAAACGAATTCAACAATTACACGTATTCCAAGATGATGCGCCGATTGAACGAATATTTTGAATTCCTCATCTACACCAAACCCTGCGTTCGGTTCGTGCAGATTAGGATCAAGTTGGTATGGATTCTTGATAGCATAAGGTGAACCGAGTGTGCCTTTATTACCATCCGCTCCAATCGAAGTAATCGGCAGCAAGTGAATTGTATTCGCTCCTAACGATTTTATAAACGGCAAAATAGTTGTTGCTTTAAGAAACGTACCAGTCTCTCGCCATCCTTCCGCGTTATACGGCAAATCTAATTTCCCGTTTTCATTGTGGTCGAATGCGCATGTTGTTCGGACAAACATATTGTATATGATTGCATCCTTTGTCCACTTGCCTCCATGTCCTTTTATGATCTGTGTGTGCTTCTGATTAATGATAAAATCAAAAGCATTTAAAAAATAGCTTGGAGGGTTGATCTTAATCCGTTGAAGTTTTGATGTACATTGCTTTTCGGGAATCCAGATGTTTGGAACAGAATAACGGCTCCATTTTCCCCTGTGTGGAAGCATGTTATCTGCTGCTTTTTGCCTGCTATCAGTGAGATATTTTTTCGGCTCTAACTTCATAAGGACTTATTCCGATATAAAATTACATCATTTTCTTCTATTTTGCAATTTCATTGTTTCCAGTAAAAATAAATTCTTGAGTTTGGGGGATGGAACATGTATATTTATTCAAGTATGAGTAAAGTTAGATTAGAACACATAGAGAAAAAATATGCCAGTATAGTTGCTGTGAACGATGTTGAACTAACCATTGAAGATAAAGAGTTTGTAGTTCTGGTTGGACCATCGGGCGGTGGTTAATCCTGAAACGTTGACTTTCGAGGTTGACTCGCGTCAATTTTGTTTACTACTTCCGCCAAATGAACGATCAAGATTATCAAAATTTACAAACAATGGTGTAACATTAGGAATACGTCCTCAACACATCTATGCTAAACCACAAAATGAGTACTGTCATAAAATTCCAGTACAGGTGATTGTTACAGAACCGGTAGGCAACGAAATATTTATCTACTTCACAATCGGCAATTCAACTGAACAATATGTGTCCCGTATTCCCTCCGATATACAGCCGCCAACTGAGGAGATGTACGATTTATATTTTGATATGTTGAAGGGACATTTTTTTGAAAGGACGACTGGGGATAAGCTTTAAAATTATCCAGACTACTCAAGCTATGGTTTATCGTCTGCCTATGATCTTATTAATTTAACTTTCATCCTACTAACGAGTGTAGTATTTCTTCTCTCACTTCTTCGGGAAGTAATACTTCTTGGTATACTCCATCACCATTCGATGTGTGTTATAAACAGGGATAATCGATCTCATTGAATTTCTTATCTTCTCGATCCATTTTCGCGGCACACCATTCTTATCCCTTTGGTAAAATAGAGGAACGACTTCATTACTCAATAACTGGTACAACGATTCAGCATCACGTTTATCGACCTCATCGGGGGGCCAATTATTTTTAACTTTTTCACCGATAGCCCAGCCATTTTTACCATCGTATGCTTCGCTCCACCACCCATCAAGTATGCTTAAGTGTAAACCACCATTGATTGTAATCTTTTGACCGCTTGTTCCGCTTGCCTCTAATGGACGACGAGGAGTATTTAGCCATACATCACATCCCGCGATCATATGCCGGGCAACATTCATATCATAATTTTCGATGATAATCACTTTTCCATAAAATGGATGCTGGCGGCTGATATTCATGACATGACGAAGAAAATCTTTACCTTCATTATCACGCGGATGGGCTTTGCCTGCAAATACAATTTGTATGGGGCGGTGTGGATCGTCAAAAATCTCTTGCGCCTTCACAATATCGGAAAATAGAAGAAATGCACGTTTATACGGTGCAAATCTTCGTGCAAAACCGATGGTCAATGTATCAAATGATAATAATCTATATAATGCCTCTTCACCGCTGGCGCCTCCAAATGCATGCTGATTTTGTGCTTTTTCCCGAATGAACTCGATCAATTCTCGCCGAAGCTCGTAACGTAATGCCCATAATTCTTCATCAGAAACAACTTTGGGATTTGTTACATGTTTCCAAAATTTTTGATCATTTAGATGATCTTTCCATTTATGAGAATTATGCCGCTCCCAAAACTCCCATGACTTCTGCATCGACCAGCTTGGAATATGCACACCATTTGTAATATGTCCGATCGGTATCTTAGTTGGTTTGACACCAGGGTATAATTCACTCCACATCAAACGGGAAATTTTTCCATGGGTTGCACTCACCCCATTCGCATATTTAGAAAATTTCAAACCTAAAACAGTCATCACAAATTCTCCCTTATCTTCCATCGCATACGTTTGCCCGCATCTCATAAGTTCTTTTGTGGATATTTTCATCCAATCTGCGAATGGACGAAGAGTAAATTCAATCAAGTCGGCAGGGAATCGATCGTGACCGGCTGGTACGGGTGTATGTGTAGTGAAGATACATTGATCACGGACGATTTGCTTTGCTTTTACCTTTGGAATACCTTTGAGCATTTGCTCGCGCATCAATTCAAGTGTGAGAAATGCTGCATGACCTTCGTTCATGTGATAAACAGATGGATTGATCCCCATCGCCCGTAATAATCTTACACCACCGATACCAAGAACAATTTCCTGACGAATACGCGTATTGATATCACCGCCATATGCAAGGGCAGTGAGACCTCGGAAGTGTTCTTCATTCTCCGGAACATGTGTATCAAGTAAGTAAATCCGACATCTTCCGACATTTATTCTCCAACCTTGAAAATGAACTACACTATTGCCAATTGTTACACTGCATATCAACGGCTTACCGGATTCATCTGTTACTAACTCGACAGGAATGTTTGCCGGATCAGTGGTAGGATAACTTTCGTGTTGACCACTATTCGGATCTATGTGCTGTTGGAAGTATCCTTGCCGATAGAATAATCCGACACCGATTAGAGGTAACCCAAGATCGCTCGCCGATTTCACGTGATCACCTGCAAGAACACCGAGTCCACCTGAATAAAATGGAAGACATTCATGTATACCAAACTCGGCACAAAAATATGCTACTGGATTTGTTTGTTTTTTCCCAGTCCGTTCAGCAAGAATCTGCGGCTCGTGCTGCATGTACTTGTCAAAAGCATCCAAAACATCTAATAGCCGTTTTAAAAAATCTTTATCACCTAACCGAGCACGCAACTCGGTCTCAGAAAACTGCTTGCGTACAGCTATCGGGTTATGATTCGTCACTTCCCATGTCAGTGGAGAAAATTCCCTGAATATCTCCTGGGCAGGCGGATTCCAACTCCACCATAAATTGTATGCAAGCGTATCTAATCGCTTGAGGAGTAACTTAACATCATGATTCAATTTTTTCAAACATCTACCCTTCCTTATTTATTGATAAGATGATTATAAGTTAAAATATAATTTGTATTCAAACGGATGCGGCATCGTACCAATGGATTTAATTTCAACCTGTTTAAGTGTTACCCACTGAGCAAGTAGTTCATCTGTGAAAATATTATCACGTTTTAAAAATTTATTATCAACTGCGAGGGCATCCAACGATTCAGATAAATTGCGGGGTAAGAAATGGATTTTATCTTTCATCGATTCATCAAAAATGTTTTTATCAAATGGACCAAAACCTTCTTTGATGGGATCAATTTTATTCATAACACCATCAATTCCTGCCAGCAGCATCGCAGACAAGCAGAGATATGGATTTGCAGTTGCATCCGGTGGGCGATATTCAAAACGTGTTTCTTCGGAATTATTTATGTATTTGGGTATCCGAATTGCAGAAGCGCGATTCCCTTGTCCATACGTTAACGCAACTGGTGCTTCAAATCCCGGAACAAGCCGTTTATATGAATTAGTGCTCGGATTAGTGAATGCCGATAACGCTGGACCGTGTTTTAACAGCCCGCCAATAAAGTATCGACCAAATTGATTTAGGTTACCATATTCACCTTTTTTATAAAAAGCATTTTTCCCATTCTTAGTTAAGTAAAGATGGAGATGCAAACCGTTACCGGGCTGTTGATACATCGGCTTTGGCATGAAAGTGATAAACAAATCTTTCTGACGGGCAAAATTGAATAGAGCATATTTTGCGGTAACGATATTATCCGCGGTTGCTAAAAGGTTAGTGAAATATGTTTCGATCTCCTGTTGCGCCCTCTCTCCTGTCTCGTGATGGTGATACTTTACCTTAATACCAAATCTTTGTAAAAGTTTGCAGGCATCGTCTCGAAAATCATCGTACACATCGAATGGATTTGCGGCATGATACGCATTACGAAAAAATTCTTCTGCATGTTCCACCTTATAAAATGAAGAAGCAGTTCTTGTATCAAATTGGACTTTTGAAAAAATATAAAACTCGAACTCAGGACCCCACCATGATTTATCTGCACCGATATATTTTTTTAAAATCGCTTCTGCTTGCCGGGCAAGGTATCTGCCATCCTGAGAAAAAGGTGTCCTTTTTTCATCGGTCAATAAAATATTTGCGTAAAAACTCAATGTCGGTGTTGCACGGAACGGATCGATTACAGCGGTGCTTAGGTCTGGGATTAATATCATGTCACTATTTTCAACTTTTCGAAAACCGTAGCTCGAGCCGTCGAACCCTACACCTTCTTCAAGCAGCTTGGTTAAAATATTTAGACAAACAGGCAGTGAAATATGGTGTAAATATCCGGTAAGATCGATGCA